>JBDTLH010000314.1:0-21260 GCA_039934875.1 Acidobacteriaceae bacterium
CCGTCGCCATCTATTCGGAAGCGGACCGCAACTCGCTGCATGTGCGCTTCGCCGATGAGGCAATCTGCATCGGGCCGCCGCGCTCGGCGGAGAGCTACCTCAATATTCCCGCGGTGATCAGCGCCGCAGAGATTGCGAATGTGGACGCGATCCATCCCGGCTATGGACTGTTGAGCGAGAACGCCAACTTTGCGGAGGTCTGCGAAGCCTCGCATATCAAGTTCATCGGTCCGCCGCCCAGCGTTACTCGCCTGATGGGAGAAAAGGACCGCGCGCGACAGGTGATGAAGAAGTACAACGTGCCGATTCTGCCCGGCTCCGATGGTGTTTTGCAATCGGAGGAGGAGACGATCGAGACGGCCAAGGCAGTCGGCTATCCGGTGATCGTGAAAGCGTCGGCGGGCGGCGGCGGGCGCGGGATGCGCATTGTGCGCACCGAAGAAGAGCTGCCGCGGCTCTACCAGGCCGCGTCGAGCGAGGCCGAGGCGGCGTTTGGCAACGGCGACATGTATATGGAGAAGTTCATCGAGCGCCCGCGCCATATCGAGTTTCAGATCCTTGCCGATCAGCACGGCAACGTCGTCTCGCTGGGGGAGCGGGAATGTTCGATCCAACGCAGACACCAAAAATTGTTGGAGGAGTCTCCTTCGGTGATGGTCACTCCCGCAATGCGCGCCGAAATCGGCGAGAAGTTATGCGCCAGCCTGGCCGACATCGGTTATCAGAACGCGGGCACCATCGAATTCCTTATGGATGAAGATGGCAGCCTTTATTTCATCGAGATGAATACCCGGGTGCAGGTCGAGCATCCGGTGACGGAGATGGTGACCGGCATCGACATCGTCAAGGCGCAGCTAAGGATCGCGATGGGCGAGCGGTTGAGCGCCATCCTCCCGGACAAGATCGAGATGCGCGGCCACTCCATGGAATGCCGCATTAACGCCGAGCATCCGGAGAAATTCACTCCATCGGCAGGCAAGATTACCGCCTTCCATCAACCCGGCGGCATGGGCGTGCGCGTGGATACCATGGCCTATGCCGAGGGGGTTATTCCTCCGTATTACGATTCGTTGATCGCTAAACTGATCGTGCACGGGCGCGATCGCGAGGAGGCGATTGCCCGCATGTTGCGCGCGCTCGATATGTTCATCGTGGAAGGGATCTATACGACGATCCCGCTGCACAAACGGATTTTGCACGATCCGGAATTCCGGGTGGGAAATTTTGATACCAAGTTCATGGAGCGGTTGCTGGCGGGGAAGTAAAGCAGCGCTGAGGTGTCCCCCCGGCTTCAGCCGGGGGGATACGCATATTGCCGAAACGCGGCTTTAGCCGCCGAGTTCTGCTCCGCCCAAAATTCTTGTCAAGCTGTCAAACTAGTAAACTTCACCCCTAACCCACTCACAACAATAGACATATTTATTTTCAATAACTGTCACTTTCTCCCTATTCCTTATGCTATACTTAAAACAGTAGCTATACCTCTAAGGCGCACCCACCACGGTGCGCCTTTCGCTTTTGTAGCATCGGCTGCTAACCGGTGGTAGAGCGGGCTGCCAGCCCGCTCTTTTTCGTCTACCGCCCCCCGGCCATCCTACGGTGATCCCCCGCAGCTACGGAGATCAAAAAAATATCTATCTCCACCGCCCAAGCTGATAGCTGCTAGCTCCTGGCTGCTAGCCAAAACCGTGACTCGCAACCCGCGACCCAGCAGCAAGTGGCCAGCAGCCGGTAGCTGGTAGCTGGTAGCCGATAGCTGGTAGCTTCTCCTAAAGCTCACCACCATCCGAGATCACCGTCAGCGGCTTGGAGCGATCGGTGTGCAGCGACGGCACCGCCGCCAGCAATCCCCGGGTATAGGAATGTTGCGGGTTGCGGATGAGGTCCCTGGTCGCCGCCATCTCGACGATCCTGCCCCGATACATGACGGCGATGCGGTCGGCAACCCGCGCCACCACTCCCAGATCGTGGGAGATGACGAGCATCGCCAGCCCGAAGCGCTGCCGCAAATCGGATAGCAGCTCAAGTATCTGCGCCTGCACGGTAACGTCGAGCGCCGTGGTCGGCTCGTCGGCGATCAGCAACTTGGGCCGGTTCACCAGTGCCATCGCGATCATCACGCGCTGCCGCTGTCCGCCGGAGAGCTGGTGGGGATAATCGCGGGCCCGCCGTTCGGGACCGGCAATCCCCACCTCTCGCATTCCGTCGAGGGCGCGCTTCCAAGCCTCCCCTCTTCCCATGCGACGATGATGCGCGAGCGCCGCTTCGGCGACCTGATCGCCCACCCGCATCACCGGATTAAGCGCGGTCATCGGCTCCTGAAAGATCATGGCGATCTCACTGCCGCGCAGCTTGCGCACCGCTCCGGCGGGCGCGGTGAGCAGGTCGGTCCCGCGGTAGAAAATGTGTCCGCTGACCCGTGCCTGCTGCGGCAGCAGGCGCATAATGGCAAGCGCGGTGACTGATTTTCCTGATCCCGATTCGCCCACCAGCGCCAGCGACTCGCGCTCTTGGATTACCAGGCTGGCATTACTCACAGCCACCGCCGCGCCGAAGCGGATGGTCAGTTCCTCAACTTCAAGCAGCTCGGCCATGCAACTGTGATTGTATGCTGAGATGCATGAACGAAATGACAACCGGCGATGCGCCAAATGTGAAGATCGCGCGCCGCGCCGCCGACCGCCTGCGCGATGGCCACGTCTGGGTCTATCGCTCCGACCTGGCGGATGCGGAGCAGATGTTGCCGTTCGGCGGCCTGGTGCACGTGCTCAGCGAGAAGGGACGCTTTCTGGGCAGCGCGCTCGCGAGTTCGGCATCGCAGATCGCCCTGAGGATGATCTCCATCCACGCGATTAGCGAGGGCGAGATGCTCTCTGAACTGCTGCGTCAGCGCGTGCGCAATGCAATCGCCTACCGTCGCCGATTTGCGGCGGATTCGGACGCCTATCGCCTGGTGTTCTCGGACGCCGACGGCCTGCCCGGATTGATCGTTGACCGCTACGCTGACGTGCTCACCATGCAAGCGCTCACCCAGGCCATGGACCGCGCCGACCTGCGCGCGGTGGTCATTGAGACCTTGCAATCCGAGCTTGGGATAGAGAACATTGTCGAGCGCGCTGATACCCAGTCGAAGATGCGCGAGCGCGAGCAGTTGCCGGCGATCGAATCGCGGCAGATTTGCGGGGACAAGAGCGAGACGGTTTTCCGCATGAACGGGCTGGCCTTCGCCTTCGACGCGCTCGGCGGACAAAAGACGGGAGCGTTTCTCGACCAGCGGCAGAACTATGCTGCCGCCGAGAAATATGCACGCGGACGCGCCCTCGATATCTGCACCTATCAGGGCGGCTTCGCTCTGCACCTGGCGCGGGTCTGCGCTGCGGTGGCCGCAGTGGACGTCTCGCGCGCCGCACTCGAAGTCGCCGACCAAAATGCCCGGCGCAACCAACCGCAACTGCGCTGCGAGATCGAGTGGCTGCAGGCGAATGCCTTCGATGCGCTGCGCGACTGGTCGGATTCGGGCGAGAAGTATGACACTATCGTGCTCGATCCTCCGGCATTTGCCAAGACCAGGCGCAAGTCGGAGGAGGCGCTCAAGGGCTACAAAGAGTTAAACTTGCGGGCGCTCAAGATGCTGGCGAGCGGCGGCGTGCTCGTGACCTGCTCCTGCTCCCATCATGTCGCGGAAGCAGACTTCCTGCTCATGCTGCTGGCCGCCGCGAACGACGCCAAGCGGCGGCTCCGCATACTCGAGCGGCGCACCCAGGCAGTGGACCATCCGGTGCTGCTGGGCGTGCCGGAGACGCAATATCTCAAGTGCATCATCGCACTCGTGGAGTAAGGGCGAGTGCTCTACCACAGACGATCCGGAGGAAGCGAGGTCCACTACTTCACTGAAACGAGCCTTGGCCTCTTGTAGTTGCCAATCCACAATAACCGGTCATACCACTACTCAGACGCAAAACGCAATGTAGTATTAACCTTGGAGATCACTGGGCAACTACTTTGCAATTCCCGAGCCGATGATGATTCTGCCGCCGCTATTGTTGGCCTTAGGGCTACCCGTACTCAAGCTATAGGCCAAGGTATAGGGGCACTCGCCATTGGCCATACTGGGTGGCGGGCAAACGGTGAGTGCGCTGTTCCCGGCAGGGATTACGATGCAAAGTTGCACCGGGATATTCGCCGAGGTTTGTAGATTGAGCAATACATTCTTGCCCGTCGTATTGTTGAAGTAGGCGGTGCCATTGGGCAAGATGTTGGTCTGAGGCGGGACTGTGGGCTGGCCGCCTTGGTCGCTGATGGTAATCTGGATTGCGGCTGGGGTGCCGATTGTTTGAGTTCCTGCGTTCATGGTTGGTGCTCCTTTCAATTTCACTACTTTCCGTTAGAGCGGAAACTGGGGTCGGCGAGCAGACTGGCAAGCGCGGTCCGGGACTGGAGATCATCCATTTTATTCCCATTTTGCAGACTGAGACGCGCGTATTCGAGGGCCTGTTTGCGGTCGCCGAGGTCTTCATAGGCTTCTGCGATGTCGGCCAGCACCGAAGGGTCCTTGGGGTTGAGCGCAAGGGCCGTTTCCATGTGCATCAGGGCTTTTTCGCGCAAGTGATCGGCGGCGTAAAAGTCGGCGAGCGCGGATTGCGCACCGGCATCCTGGGGATGCAGGACAACATATTTTTCCAACAGCGCGGTAGCCTTGGCGCGAGCCTCGGCCGCCGCTTTTTTATCGTGCAGCGCTAAATAGGCGCCCATCAGGTTCTGCCAAACCACGTAGTTCTGATCATTGATGGCCAGGGCCTGGCGAGTGGCATGCACGGACTCCGCCCAGCGCTTTTCGTCGTTGTACAAAGCGCCCAGGTTGCCATAGGCGGCGTAGGAAGGCGCCAAGGCAATTGATTTCTTCAGGGCCGCTTCCGCTTCGGCGTTGGACTTGGCATCGCCGATTCCCATATAGGCAGTGGCCAGATTGCTGTAGCCGGCGGCGTTATCGGGCGTCAGTTCGACCACCTTGCGGAACGCAGCGACCGCCTCCTGATTGCGGTTTTGCTCCTCATAAAACTGACCGAGGCTGTTATAACTGTCCCAGTAATCGGGGCGCAGGGCGGCCGCTTTCTTGAACGCCGCTTCGGCGTCGGCAATGCGTCCGGTATTGACGTAGGCATGGGCGAGTCCGCTCAAAGCGTCTGGATCACGCGGGTTGATCTTGAGCGCGCGCGCGAACTCCTGCAAGGCAAGATCATTGTTGCCGGTGGCGGAGTGGAGGCGGCCCAAGGCCACATACGCGGCGGGCAAGCTGGCATCCAGTTCGGTCGCCTTCTTGAGGTAGGCGGAGGCCTCTTCCGTCCATTGCGCATTGGGATCAATATTGTTTTTGAGGCGATACGCATTGCCCAGAGCGGCGTAGCCGAGGGCAAAACCGGGGTCCGTCTGGGTCGCGGTTTTGAGTGAAGCGATTGCCAGGTCCACGTTTCCCGGTTTATCGTAGCGCTGCAAATATCCCAGGGCCTTCAGGTATGATTCATAGGCGGCGGGAGCGACGTTGCCACCGGTGGCGCGCAACATTCCCGCGGACACGTTAATGCGCATGAGGCGGGCGAGCTGGGCCACCGCTTCGTCTTGCAGGGCCGCCAAGTCGCCGGCCTGGTCTTCAAAAGAAGCCGAGCCGATCTGCCGCATGCGCTTGGCGTCGATCAGATTCACAGTGAGCCGGATTTGCTGGCCGTTGCGTTGAATGCTGCCTTTGACCACCAGATCGGCGCCCAAATCGCGCAATGCAGCACTGGGATCTGTCACCTTGCGGCTGCGTACCAGGCTCGCGGGGACCACCCACAGTGATTTTTGCGAGGCGTCGAGATTCGAAAGTTCGCCGGTGAAGGAGTCCATCAGGCCTTCGGCCACCGGCGCATTGGCAGGGTTGTCTCCAATATTGTCGAAGGGCAGAACGGCGATGTGGTACGATTCGCCTCCCCACAGCCCGGCGACGCGCTGACGCACCGAGGGAACGAACGCTGCCGCTGTCGCGAGCGCCACCAGCAGCAGCAAGGCAAGCAGCAGGCGCCGCGGCTTTGTAGCCACAGCGGGCGCCCAGCGCGGAGCGGAGGCGCGCTCCATAAACTGCTTGAGCTCGCGCGAGGGGCGGCTCTGGCTGCTCACCTGTGTCTTGTCCTCGTGGGCGCTCCACCCATCCTCGTCCCCCAGCCCATCGCGCGCAATCTGCAACGAAGCCAACATCTTCCCCCCCGTTGGGTCGCGGTACACCGGATCCTTCGAGAGTGCGCGATATAGCAGCGGCCGCAACGCGGCATGTACCTTCTCTATTCCGGCAGGTGGTGAATTAAGAATGGCGAAGGTCATCGCCGTCCCGCTTTCGCGCTTGAATGGGTGCTCGCCGGTGATCATCTCCGCGATCACGACCCCCAAAGCCCATATGTCACAACTGGCGCCAATCGGTTCCGCGAGGATTTGCTCCGGGGCCATATAGGCGAGCGTGCCTGAGGAAGTAAAGGTTTGCGTGGCGCTGGCCGAAGCCACTACCCGGGCGAGTCCGAAATCAACGATCTTCGCCGTCTCGCCCTTTACCCTCTCGCCGCTGGCCGTTTCGCTGCGCCCGCTCTCCCCCTCCAGGGCAGTGCCGCGGGTAATCAGGATATTTGAGGGTTTGATATCCCGATGCACCACATGGTGGGTGTGCGCCGCCGACAGCCCGGCTGCGATCTGCACCGCAATATCGAGCGCCTCGCGCACTGGTAGGCTGCCGCGCCGCAGCAGGCGATGGGCCAGCGTCTCGCCTTCGTAATAAGCCATGACGATGAACAAGTGACCATCGTCCGTCTCCTCAATACCGTGAATAACGCCAATGTTGGGGTGGTCCAGCGCGGATGCGGAGCGGGCCTCCTGCAGAAGCTGCGCCCGGTCCTTTCCCGCTACGGCAATTTCGCTGGATATGAATTTGAGGGCGACGGTGCGCTCCAGCTTCAAATCGACCGCTTTGTACACCACACCCATGCCCCCGGCCCCCAGCCTGTCTACGACGCGGTAGTGGGAGATGAGTTGGCCAATCACGGTAGCGCGCCTCGTTTACTGGGCCTGAGTTCCTGAGAGTGCAACATCAGCCTATTCCGGTTTCCGTACCAAGTCCACAATTTCAGATTGGATAGCCTTTGCGCGCAGCTAACCACAAAAGCTCTTCCCTGACACTGTCGATAGGAGCAGCCCGGCTCAACCACAACTCAGGCTCACTAAGCATTTCACCGCAAGTGCATCATTGTTGTCCCTTAGGCGAGTTTCGGCCCCTCAAAGACGTGCTATGATTCGGCTGAAATCAAAGCTTAATCAGTTCTCATTGGGGCAGGCCGAACGTCTGTGACTGCGGGCAGAGGGACAAATCGAATACTTTTTCCGTTGCTTGCCGCAGTCATTGCCGTAATATGCAGCGCAAGTTTCGCTCAGACGGGCCTGACGCCCTCCGCGGTCCCGCATACTCAGACCGAGGCGAATGGGGTATCAGCGCCCGACCTGACCCTGGGCCCCGGCGACCTCATAGAAACCAAAATCTATGAGATACCCGAGCTCAACGAGACACTGCGGATCAGCTCTGCGGGCGAGATCAATCTCCCCTTAGTTGGCGTCGTTCTGGTCGGCGGGGCGTCCGTGGAACAAGCGCAGAAGAAGATCGAGCAGCGTCTGATTGGGGGCGGCTTCGTCAAGCAGCCGCACGTCACCATACTTGTCCGCGAGTTCACCACCCACGGCATCTCCGTGCTCGGCGAGGTGCAGCGTCCAGGGTACTTTCCCATCCTCAACGCGTACCGTCTCATGGAGGCAGTGTCCGCCGCAGGGGGATTGACCGCTCGTGCGGGAAAGACCATCATCGTGACGCATCGCGACAACTCGGCGCCTGCTACACTCGAATGGTCGTTCGATAGCGCGCGGTTGCAGCATGCGAATATCGAGCTTCACGCCGGCGACACCGTCTATGTAGGCAGGGCCGGCGTCGTTTATGTCACCGGAGACGTGTTCAAGCCGGGTGGTTTTGTGCTCGATAACAGCGATTCTCTCACTGTCCTGCAAGCACTGGCCTTGGCGCAGGGCGCAAAACCCGACGCCTCGCTCAATAAGGCGCGCCTGGTGCGCAAGACGCTCTCCGGCCCGCAGGAGATTACAATTTCACTAAAAGACATCGGCGCCATCAAAAAACCAGATGTACCCATGCTTGCAGACGATATTCTGTTCATACCGAACAGTGTTGGCAAGAGCGCGGGACGTAAGACGCTCGAATCCATTGTGCAAATCACCACTGGCATTCTGATCTACCGCCCGTAAAATCTTAAAGGTAGGTGAAATAGAGAAATAATGGCGATTTACCTCGTTACCGGCGCCGCCGGATTTATCGGATCCTCTATCGCGGAAGCGCTGCTGGAACGCGGCGAAACGGTTCGCGGACTGGATAACCTCTCATCCGGCAAAATCGAAAATGTGCAGCCGCTCATGGCCCGAGGGCTGGAATTTGTCGAGGGCGACATCCGAAGTTCCGCAGACTGCGCCCGCGCGTGCCGCGGAGTGGAATTTATCTTCCACCAGGCGGCGTTGCCCTCGGTGCCGAAATCCGTCATCGATCCGGTGAAGTCCCATCAGTCGAACATCGATGGCACCCTCAATATCCTCATGGCGGCGCGGGACGCCAAGGTGCGCCGTATCATCTACGCCGGCTCCTCCTCGGCCTACGGGGATACGCCCACGCTACCCAAACACGAGGAGATGAAGCCCAGCCCGATCTCTCCCTACGCCGTGCAGAAGCTCTGCGGCGAGCTCTACATGCAGTCATTTACCCAGGTCTACGGGCTGGAGACAGTCACCATCCGCTACTTCAACGTCTTCGGGCCGCGCCAGGACCCCACCTCCGCCTACTCCGGGGTGCTCGCCCGATTCACCACCCAGATGCTGGAGGGAAGCGAGCCCACCATCTTCGGAGACGGCCTGCAATCGCGCGATTTTACCTACATCAGCAACGTCATCGACGGTAACCTGCGCGCCGTCGCCGCTCCCGCCGAAAGGGTCAGCGGTAAGGTCTTCAACGTCGCCACGGCAGAACAGATATCCCTGATTCAAGCCGCCGAAGAACTGCGCAGGATTACCGGATACACTGGGCCGATTCGCTACGCCGAAGATCGCGAAGGCGATGTCAAGCACTCGCTCGCGGATATCACGGCGGCCAAAGAGGCATTCGGTTACCAGCCAACCGTCAGCTTCGCCCATGGACTGGAAAAAACCGTTCTTTGGTACCAACAGCAGGAACAGCTCGCGCATTCGGGCCGTTAAATGCACCCCCAGAAGACATAAGGGCAAAGAGAAAACCACCAGCGACGGACGTACAGCAGAGATCAGTCGCGCTCTGCGAATCCGGGCATCGTCCGCAAGGATTTCGATCGGTCGCCTCCTGTTCATTCTTGCTTTCCGCTGTGGTCCTTCGTGTGGCCTCCTCCTCTGCGGTTGCTCTTCGCTCATTGGCGTTCAGAGATGCGCGAAGTTACAATTGACCATGGCGCCTAACCTCTCCTGCCGAATCGCATACCAGGGGGAGCCTGGTGCGTTCAGCGAAGAGGCGGCCCTGCTGCTTGCCCCCTCCGCTACTCTGGCGCCGTGCCATTACTTTCCCGAACTCTTCGCCTCCACCCGGGAAGCCCGCGCCGATCTCATCCTTGCTCCCATTGAGAACACTCTCGCCGGCGCGGTCACCGACAGCTACGACCTCCTGCTTCATTCCGGATTGTTTATTACCGCTGAAGTAATACTGCCCATTCACCATCAGCTCATTGTTTCGCCGGGAACAAAGCTGTCTTCGATCCGGACCGTCCTTTCGCATGGGGTTGCCCTGGCGCAATGCCGCCGGTTTTTCGCCCTGCATCCGGCGTTGCAGCCCAAGCCTGCGCACGACACCGCCGGCAGCGTCAGAGAGATGATCGCGGGCGGTGACACCTCAGTGGCGGCGATCGCGAGTGAACGCGCCAGCGGCATCTACGGGGGAGAAATTCTCCTCCGCAACATCGAAGATAGCCCGCACAATTTCACCCGTTTTCTGCTCTTGTCTGAATTCGAAAACCCTGGAATTGAAAGCACCGCCGAGGAAAGTAAGTTTTCGCTAGCAGTCCGATTGAAGTTCGTTTCTCTACTGCCAGCTATGCTTGCCCAGGCAATGAGCAAGGGCGCGAAGCTGGTGAACCTCGTCTCCCGCCCGGCCATCGACGCTCCCTGGAACTACTACTTCTATCTTGACTTCTTAGGGTCAGCGTGTTCCAACTGCGGTGACTTATCGCAGTTCGCAAGCGAATTCAAATGGCTGGGGCGATACCGCGCCGCAGCCCCATCACAAAGCGCATGAAGAAAGGCTAGACCGCATGGACATCGCAGATTGGCGGGAGCGGATTGACATCATCGATCGCGAGCTGATGGAGTTGCTGAACCAGCGTGCGCATGCCGCGCTCGAGATCGGTCGGCTGAAGCGCGTCGCGGGATTGCCCATCTATGAACCTCAGCGCGAATCCGTCATCTTTGAAAATGTGTCGCGCCTCAATGTTGGGCCGCTGCCTACCTCTGAGCTGCAGCGCATCTTCGAGAGAATCATAGATGTGATGCGCTCTGTGCAGCGCTTTGAGATCGAATCGGAACGCAAACAAGCCATAGCAACTTCCGTCCACGAAGATACCACCACACGAAGGGAAGAGAAATGATTGTCGCCATGCAGGAAGGGGCCGGAGAAGAACAAATCCGGCTCGTAATTGAACGCCTGATCGAGATCGGCTTCGACGTGCACCGCACCACCGGAGTGTTGCAGACCATCCTCGCCGCAGTCGGCAATCCCGGAGAGTTCGACACCCGCGAAATCGAGATGCTGGATGGTGTGTTGAACGTCCATCGCATCACCTCGCCCTATAAGCTGGTCAGCCGTGGCTTCAATCCTGAAGGCACCGTCGTCAAGTTCGCGAACGGCGTCGAGATCGGCGGCAATGCGGTCGTCTTAATGGCTGGCCCCTGCTCTGTGGAGTCGCGTGAACAGTTGTTCCAGGTTGCGGAGCGCGTCGCCTCCGCGGGAGCTCGCGTCCTGCGCGGCGGCGCGTTCAAACCCCGCAGCTCGCCTTATTCCTTCCAGGGGATGGGCCTCGACGGACTCAAGCTGCTGCGCCAGGCCGGTGACCGCTACAACCTGCTGGTCGTCAGCGAGGTGATGGAGATCTCGCAGATCGAATTGATGGAGCCCTATGTGGACATTCTGCAGGTCGGCGCGCGCAACATGCAGAATTTCAATCTACTGCGCGAGATCGGCAAGGTGCGCAAGCCCGTACTTCTGAAGCGCGGCATCGCCGCCACCATCGAGGAGCTGCTGCTCTCCGCTGAATATATTATGGCGGGCGGCAATCGCCAGGTTATGCTCTGTGAGCGCGGTATCCGCACATTTGAGCCTTCGACCCGCAACACCCTCGACCTCGGCGCAGTCCCCATCGTCAAAAAGCTTACCCATCTTCCCATGGCCGTCGATCCGTCCCACGGCACCGGACGGCGCGATAAAGTCTCTACCATGGCGGGCGCCGCCGTAGCCGCGGGTGCGGACGCGCTCTTAATCGAGGTGCATCATGATCCCGAACACGCGCTCTCCGATGGGGCGCAATCGCTCTACCCCGATCAGTTCGACAAGCTGGTGCACGACCTGCGTTTGATTGCCGCCGCCGTAGGGCGCTCGATTGCTTAGCCTCTCTCAGCGCATTCAGCGTATCGAGGTCTCAGGCACCTACCGCATGGTTGCCGAAGCTGCTGCGCTGCGCGTTCACGGCATCGAACTGGCGGACCTGGGCGCGGGGGAGCCGCATTTCGCCACTCCCGCACACATCTGCGACGCCGGAATCTCCGCCATTCGCCAGGGCTTCACCCGTTACACCGCGGGACTGGGTATCGCCGAGCTGTGCTCCGCCATTGCCCAACGCCACCACCGCGATTTTGCAACCAACTACGCCGCGGAGAACGTCATCGTCACCCCCGGCGGCAAATTCGCCCTCTTTGAGGCCCTCGAATGCATCCTTGACCCCGGTGATGAAGTCATCATCCCCAGTCCCTATTGGGTTTCCTTTAAGGACATCGTCGAGTTCACCGGCGCCAAATGTGTCTTCGTCGAATCGCGCGAGAGCGCTGGCTTCGTTCTCGATCCCGATCACATTGCCGCCTCCATTACTGCGCGGACTCGCGCCATCATACTCAACTCGCCCTCTAATCCCTGCGGCGCGGTCGCGGATGCCGAGACGGTGAGGAGAATCGTCGAGCTCGCCGTCGTCCACGACCTCACGGTCATTGCCGACGAGTGCTACGCCTATCTGATCTACGACCGAGACCGCATCTCCGCCGCCTCTTTTAGCCAGCAGCACGTGATCGTCATCGGATCGCTATCGAAAACCTATGCCATGACCGGCTGGCGCGTGGGATACGCACTCGCGCCCACAAACATCATCCAGGCGATGCAGAAGCTGCATAGTCAATCGGTCACCTCGGTGGCTGCCCCCATGCAGAGGGCCGCGCTCGCGGCGGTCACCGGACCACAGGAGTGTATCGCCCAAATGTGCGCCGAGTATCGTCGCCATCGCGACCTGTTGTGGAACGAGCTGAACCGGCTCGCAGGAATCCATTGTCAGTTACCGGACGGCGCATTTTATCTGTATGCGAATGTCGGCGCCATTCTACGTTGCAACCGATGGAACTCGACCGAACTCGCATCCAAGCTGCTGCATGAAGCCCACCTGGTATGCGTTCCCGGCTCAGCCTTCGGCACCTCGGAACATCTGCGATTCTCCTATGCCGCAGACGAGAATACACTGAGGACCGCCGCCCAACGGTTGAACGCCTTTTTATCTACGCTCCAAACCTAAAGCTGCCTCCTCAACGAATTGTCGTCCTGCGCAGCGAAGGACCTTGCGTTCACCTTGCATTGGCACTCTGCTCCGCGACCGTCGCCGCCCCGTGACCCGTGACTCCGTAGCTATAGCTCAGTCATACCGCAACGCCTGCACCGGATCCAGTCTTGCCGCTCTTCTCGCGGGATACAGCCCCGCCGCCAAGCTCACGAACACGGAAAAACCAATCGCCGCCCCTACCAGCCACAACGGCAGCAGCCAGAACTCCTGGGTTGGCATCTGGTTCTTGCGCATGTAGGCGTCAAACCCAAGATTGATTCCCTTGCCGATCACCCATCCCAACGCGACGCCCAGCGCGCCTCCGATTACGCCCATCGCCGCCGCCTCCGCGAAGAAGAGCGTCTGCACATCCGCATCGCTCGCGCCGATCGCTTTCATGATCCCGATCTCCCGCCGCCGCTCCAGTATGGACATCACCAGCGTATTGATGATCCCCAGCGACGCCACTGCCAGCGCCAGGCTGCCGAATATCCCCAGAAAGCCATCGAGCACCGCGAAGAAACGCTGCAAGCTCTTGGATGCATCGAGCAGCGACTCCGCCCCGAATCCCAGCTTCTTGATCTGTTCCTCGACCGAGGTTGTGTTTTTCGGTCCTTTGACGCGCACAAACAACATCGCATATTGGCCGCGCGGCCCTGCCGCCGCGCTGAAGGAGCGCATGTCCGCAGGCTGCGCCGCATGGAGCGATTCCGCCAGCGCCTGCGGAATCCAAATCTTTGCGCTCGAGCCCATAAACCCGCCCATGGGATCATTATCGATGACGCCGACGATCCGCACCGTGGCACGTTTGCGCAGCAATTGGAAGCCTTGCGGCGCCGTCCCTTCCGCGCCGCTACCGCCCCCGCTCACCGCCCCGCCGTGCTGAAAATATTCAAGCGTCAGATCCTTGCCGATCGCACCCTCTGGGTTGCCGCCGCCTACCAGCTCCTTCGCGTAGTCCTTATGAACGATGGCCTCACTCGCGTCAGCGCTCGAAAAAAACTTCCCCTTCATGGTATCGAACGCCTCATGCTGCCTCGCCGACTCCGGGAGCGCCGATACGGTCGTCGGATGCGCCTTCCCGCCCTCCTGCACATCCGAATAGAAACGTATCTCGGGATACGCCTCCAGTACATTGGGCAGCTTCGCGATCTCCGCTCGCGCGCCCTCATTCAATGGCAACGCCTCTCCCACCGGCGCGGCGCCCTTGCGCCGCTCCCGCTCCATCTCCCGCGGATCGTTTTTAGCCGAGACGAAAATCGTGTCGAACAATCCCGACTTACGAAATTGCTTCGTCGCCAGCGATTGCAATCCGATACCCAGCGACAGCATTGCCACCAGAGACGCCACCCCCACCGCGATGCCCGCCGTGGTCAACGTATTGCGCAGCACCGCCTGCCGCAAATTCCGCAACGCCAAGTCTGTCAAATCGCCGATCTTCATCTTTGCACCTGCTGAATGACGACCGCTGAGTGTTGCGTCCTCTCTTCTCCCACCAGCTTCCCGTCCGACATAAAGAACATCCTCTGTGCATACTGCTCCGCTAGGGCGCGCTCATGCGTCACCATCACAATCGTCATTCCCAACTCTTCATTCAACTGCGTCAACAGGCCCATGATCTCCGCGCCCGTCTTGCTGTCGAGATTGCCGGTCGGCTCGTCCGCTAGCAGCAAATTGGGCCGGTTCACCAGCGCGCGGGCGAGAGCGGTCCGCTGCTGCTCACCACCTGAAATTTCGCTCGGAGTATGTCCCCTGCGTTGCGTCAGCCCTACCCGCGCCAGCGCCTCTGCTACGCGCGCGTCACGCTCCCTCCGCTCTACCTCGGCAAAGCGCATTGGCAATTCGATATTTTGCTCGACCGTCATGCTGGGCACCAGATGAAACGCCTGGAAGACCACGCCTACTTCATTGCGGCGATACTTCGCCAACTCTTCGCGCGACATCCTCGCCAGATCGCGTCCGTTCACCACAATCTCGCCATGGGTCGCGTGGTCGAGTCCCGCGATCAAGTTCAAGAGTGAGGATTTGCCTGATCCCGAGCTTCCCAGCAATGCCACGAACTCTCCCGCCTCCACCTCCAGTGAAACCCCATCCACCGCATGGACCACCGTCGTGCCCATCCTGTGCCAGCGGCTCACATCGCGCACCGCCACCGCTGCTCCTTCACCCATTTCACCCATATTGCGATACTAACCGCCCCAATCCCTCATAAGCAAAAGACGCCCCGCTTACGCCAGAGCGCCCTCTTTCTTGAACTCGAAACCCGAACTCGAAACTATCTTAATTCGGCTTCTTCATCTCTATATGCTCATCATGCAGCACAAAAGTCGCGGGACACTTCGCAGACCCGCAGATCACCGGCACCACCCCATTCACCTGCTTGCGCGTCACCAGCCCCAGCGTTCCGCATGACGGACATGCCAGAACCGCCCAATAAGGATCCCCATTCTCTCCCGTCTCTCCCGCGTTTTCCAGGACGAATATCGTCCCGGGTCGCATATCTTCCGGCTCCCACTCCGTCAGTACATTCAATTGTGCGGTCATTTCGCTGCCCTCCCTTGAAATCTGAACTTCGGGTAATACGCCGCCGTCGCCAAACCGAACGAAGTATCAATGGTCCGCGGAATTCTACGCCGCGCGGTCCCGTCCGGCTCTGGCTACCGGTTTTGGATGCTTCTTTTCTCCCCTTCGCTTTCTCCCCGCGCCTCCCTCGCACTCCCCCCTCAATCTCAGTACGGAATCGCTCAAACAAACTCCAAATACCGCCTGCCGCGCGTGCTTCACAACGTCCACCACGCCGGTTGCCGAATCGAGCACAAATATAGTCGTTCCATCTGTTAATAGATGATATTCAGAGCCATCGGTGATCACCTCCGCCAGTCTGCATCCCAGTTCATGACGCAAAAAACGCATCATCTTTTTGACGCCGCGCAAAGGAAGCCCCTTGTCCCGCAGCTCCGCAATTACCTGCAACTCCGCAAGTTCCGCAAAGCGATAGCGCCGTTTGCGCCCTTCGCGCGCGGGCACCACAATGCCCTGCTCGTCCCACCATTGCAATTGTCTAGGAGTGGTTCCGGTCAACCGCACCACCTCGCCGGAGGAATAGCTCCTCGTCTCCAACGCGCCGGTCCTGTTTGCGGCATTTTTCATTCGTGGGCCCTCCCGCTCTGGCCGCGGGTCGAAACAAATAGCTCCCGGAATGTTTAAAACATCATAGCGCGGAATCGTGTTGTGTCAATCAGGAACTGAAAATCAATTTGCCCCCGGTATTTCCTTCGTTATCCACTTCCGATATGCCTCCCCGCCTTTCATGTTTCTTTCTTCCCGATAAATTACAATCAACCCTTCCTATGCATCATTGGTCAAAGCTCTTTATCCCCACCCTGCGCGAAGCTCCCTCGGACGCCGAAGTCGCCAGCCACAAATTCCTGCTGCGCGCGGGATACGTCCGCCAGCTCGCCGCCGGCCTCTACTCCTATCTCTTCCTCGGGCAGCGCTCGTTCAACAAAATCATGAACATTATTCGCCAGGAGATGGACACCATCGGCCAGGAATTCTATCTCCCCGCCCTCGCCCCTCGCGACCTCTGGGAGGAATCGGGACGCTGGACCGGTATGGGCGACAACATGTTCCGCCTCAAAGACCGCAAGGGCGCCGATCTCTGCCTGGGAATGACCCACGAAGAGACCATGACCGATATCGCCCGCCACGAGTTGCGCAGCTATAAGCAATTGCCTCAGATCTGGTACCAGATACAGACCAAGTTTCGCGACGAACCCCGCCCCAAGTCCGGCCTGCTGCGCGTCCGTCAGTTCACCATGAAGGATGCTTACAGCTTCGACATCGACGCCGCCGGGCTCGATCTCAGCTACCAGAAGCATTACGAGGTCTATGAGCGCATCTTCCGCCGCTGCGGCCTCAAATTCGTAGTCGTCGAGGCCGACTCCGGCGCCATGGGCGGCTCGGGATCACACGAGTTCATGGTCTATTCCAACGCCGGCGAGGACTGGGTCGCCTCCTGTCCAAGCTGCCTCTACGCCGCCAACGTTGAGAAAGCCACCTCGCACCTCGCGCCTGTAGAAGACCTCGCCCCCAGCGGCAACGGAGAGATCGAAGAGGTCTCCACGCCCGGCATGCGCACAATCGATGAGGTCGCGAAATTCCTTAACGTCTCGCCCACGCAAAAAATCAAGACCATGGCGATGATGGGCACCTGGGTTACGCAAGAAGGCAACAAGCTGCCCGGACGCATTGTCGCCTTGATTCGCGGTGACCACCACTTGAACGAGACCAAACTGATGGCTGCGAGTGGCGCGCTGGAAGTGCGCCCCATGCAGGAAGAAGAGATACTTGATCTTTTCAAATCACCAGCGGGATATCTGGGGCCGGTTGGGCTGCGCGACATCGTGGAGCACGCGAAACAAGATGGACCGTTCACCATGGTGTTCGCCGACGACGCCCTTAAAGGCCGCAAGAACTTCGTCACCGGCGCAAACAAGGAAAACTTCCACATCCGCAACGTCACCCCCGAGCGTGACTTCAACGTCAGCAAATACGCCGATCTGCGCATGGTCAATGAAGGCGACGCGTGCCCTCACTGCGGCCAACCGCTGCGCCTGGGCAAGGCCGTTGAAATCGGGCACATCTTCAAGCTGGGCTACAAATATTCGCAATCGATGGGCGCGCGGGTGCTCGACCGGAACGGCAAAGAGGTCGCGCCCATCATGGGCAGTTACGGGATCGGCGTCGAGCGCATCCTCACCTCCGCCATCGAGCAATCGAACGACGCGGAAGGTTTTTGGCTGCCCCGCTCCATCGCTCCCTTCGACGTTGTTATCACGCCCACCAACACCAAGGATGAACCCATTCTGCGCGCCGCCCAAGACATCGCTAAAGCCCTGGTAACCGCTGGATATGATGTGCTGCTCGACGACCGCGACGAGCGGGCCGGCGTCAAATTCAAAGACGCCGACCTGGTAGGAGTTCCCTACCGCATCAACATCGGCAAAAAACTCGCGGAAGGCAAAGTAGAACTCGTCACCCGCGCCACCCGCGCCAGCCAGGACGTGGAAATCGCTAACCTCGTTGCCGAATTCCTTAAGCTACCGTAGAGATGCTCCAGACGCGTGGTGTGGCCAATTCCGCTTCGACTGCTTGGCCGCTTGATCACTCCAATTGACATACCCTCCCGTCGGACGGAATAATGTTCCGTCGGTCACAACCATCAAAAGCAAACGAGGCAGAAATCATGAAGCGGGGGATTGTGGTTCTGAGCGCGCTGGCGTTGGCAGCATGTGTGGCGCCGAACCTATTGGCGCAGGATTCCAATGCCATGCCGCCCGCGCCACCGCCTAAGTCCACGACTACATTCGTGCGCTGCGGCAAACTAATTGCCGACGCAGGCCAACCGGCCATCGATGGCGGTGAAGTCATCATCACTGCCGGAAAAATCTCCGCTGTAGGACGCGGTTTGACCGCGCCCGCAAGCGCGCGGCAGCAAGACCTCTCGAAATTTACCTGCATTCCCGGCTTGATCGATGCCCACATTCATCTCTGGACCGGCCCGCGTGGAAAATATCCTTCTCTGCCGCTGGCGACGTTGCGCGCCTCGAAAGCCATGGCGTATGCGCTCGATTCCGGCATCGTCGCCGCCCGCGTCCTGGGTAGCGGCGGATTTCTCGATGTGGCGCTGATGAATGCCATCAACGAGGGCACCATCCCTGGCCCACATCTGGTACCCGCCGGGCACGCGATTTCCATTCCCGGCGGGCATGGCGACTTCTATGATTTTCCCCCTGACCTGATGCCGGAAAACACGTACACGCCGGAGAATGGCTTTATCAACTCTCCCGCCGACGCCGAAGCCGCCGTGCACTGGCAGCTCAAATACGGAGCACGCGTGATCAAGGTGATGGCGTCCGGCGGAGTGCTATCGCCCTCCGATTCGCCGCTGGCCGAGCAGGTCTCTCCTGAAGAGTTGAAAGTCATCGTCGAACAGGCGCACGCCGCGCATCTGAAAGTGGCGGCGCACGACGAAAATCTTCCCACCATCTGGGCTGCGCTGCGCGCCGGCGTTGACTCCATCGAGCATGGCGCCGGCCTCGATAAAGACGCCGCCAGCTACATGAAAGAACACGGGGTTTATCTAACGCCCACCCTTTACATCGCCAACAACATCGTCGAGAACGGCGCGAAAATGCACATGCCCGATTCCACCATTCGCAAAGCCAACTTGATTTGGCAGAGCGAGTTGCAGGGTTTCAAAGCCGGGCGGGCCGCGGGTGTAAAGATTGCAGCCGGCTCAGACCAAAGCTATGAACCTGGAAAAGGTACCGTGCGCAATGAAATTATGACCGACGTGCGCTTCGGCGCCACCCCGCAACAGGCTCTTGCCTATGCGACCACAGCCTCTGCGGATTTGCTGGGACTCGATGACCTCGGCACCATCGCAATCGGAAAAGAAGGCGACATCGTCGCGACCGAAGGCAATCCGCTCGAAGACATTCATGCGCTGGAACGCGTCCGTGCCGTCATCTTCAAAGGTGTTCCGGTGTCCCCGGCCAACAGCTATTGAACTGGAGTAATCTTCATGCCGGGACCAACCTTCCTCCCCTTAACTACCTATCGCGAATTCCCCCCTGCTGAGATGAAGTCCCGCCTCAGGGACTTCCGCGATGACATGCTGCGCCGCCGTACCGTGCGCCAATTCTCTCCCCGCCCCGTCCCGCGCGACCTGATTGAAAACTGCTTGCAGGTCGCCGGCGCTGCGCCTAGCGGCGCCAATCAGCAGCCCTGGCATTTTGTTGTCATCAGTGATCCGGAGATGAAGAGCAAAATTCGCCATGCCGCCGAAAAGGAAGAACACGATTTCTATTACCGCCGCGCACCCAAGGAGTGGCTGGCAGCGCTGGCCCCGCTCGGTACTGACGCACACAAGCCCTACCTGGAAGCCGCTCCCTACCTGATCGCGGTCTTCGCGCAGACTTACGGGCTTACGCCCGATGGCGTCAAAGTCAAGAACTACTACGTCACCGAGTCGGTGGGCATCGCCACCGGAATGCTGGTCTCAGCGATTCACATGGCGGGACTGGTTTCATTAACCCACACGCCCAGTCCGATGGGCTTTCTCAATACAATCTTAGGCAGGCCCTCCCATGAAAAGGCTTTCCTATTGCTGGTCGTTGGCTATCCCGCAGAGGATGCTTCGGTTCCCGATATCTCGAAAAAGCCGCTCCAAGAGATTTCCAGCTTTATTTGAGGAAAATAGCTTATGAATAAACTTCGCGCAGGCGTCAAGCTGTTCCAATCCGAAATCTTCGCCCCCAACCGCGAGCACTACGAGCGACTCGCCACTTCGCAAGCGCCCCACGCGCTTTTTATTACCTGCGGTGATTCCCGGGTTGGCCCGGAGATGCTGACCCAAAGCGGTCCGGGAGAGATCTTCGTCGAGCGCAATCCCGGCAACATCGTCCCCGAATTCGGCGCGCCGTATCCCGGAGGCGTCTCCGCCAGCATTGAATTTGCCGCCTCCGTTCTGCACGTCTCGGACATCGTGATCTGCGGACACTCCGATTGCGGCGCCATGAAAGCCGTGCTTAGGCCGGGCGACTTCGCCCACCTGGATGCCGTCAACCTATGGCTCAGGTATGCCCAGCCCGCCTATGACCGAGCTCACGAAGAGCTCGCCAAGTTGACCCACGCAGCGCGCCTGGAACGGTTGATCGAACTCAACGTGGTCCAGCAATTGAGTAATCTGAAGACCCATCCTTGCATTATCGCGAACCCGCAACTCAATCTCCACGGCTGGATTTACGAGATCCACAGTGGCGAAGTGAGCGCCCTCAATGCGCAGAGCGGAAAGTTCGAGCTGCTGGTTTAGAGAGTGAGTCGGTTGAGAATGGGAACTATTTTTCTGAGGCGTCTCTCGCGACCACTGCTGGCGTCGCTTCCGCTTCTTTGCCCCGCATCGATTCTTTAAACCCCTTGATCCCGTCGCCCAACCCTCGGCCAAGCTCAGGCAGCCGCTTCGGCCCCATCACCAGCAACAAAACGCCTAGAATTACCAACAAGTGCGTCGGTTGAAACAATCCTTCGAACATAATTTCTCCTTTTGAAAATAGTATGAGAGGACGGAGGACGTCCTCTCATAAAGAATTTAGTCAGTGAAACCGTCAATGAGTTATCGGATCGTCCCATTGAGCCCGTTGGGGAAGAACCCGCCCGGCGTGGGATGGCCGCCGTAAACGATGTTCAGCACCTCCTGCGCGCTGCGCGCCGGCGTGAGAGCATTGTTGACGAAAAACGGCGAGTTCGGCAGGGGAGGAACTG
>JBDTLH010000315.1:0-4728 GCA_039934875.1 Acidobacteriaceae bacterium
CGAACCCGTCGGATCGCGCACCCTCTCGCGCCTCAACCATAACCATGATGGCCTTTCTCCCGCGACCATTCGCAATGTTATGGCCGACCTGACCGACGCAGGCATGCTCGAACAGCCTCATACCTCCGCAGGCCGTGTCCCCACCTCGCGCGCCTACCGCTACTTCGTGGACCAGATCTCCGGTCGCGGCGACCTTACCCCCGAAAGCCAGGAGATGATCGCCGATTCCTATGCCGGAGTCACTGACGCGCAGGAGTTCCTGGAGCGCACCTCCCGTGTCCTCTCTCTCATCTCCACCGGCGTCGGAATCGCAGTCGCCCATACCCCCGCGGGCCGCCACTCGCTCGAGCACGTCTACTTCTCGCGCCTGACCGCGTGCAAGGTGCTTGCCGTGGTCGTAACCAAGGCCGGCATTGTGCGTGACCGCGTGCTCCGCCTGCAGCGCGACATCCCGCAGGGTGATCTCGATGCCGCCTCGCGCTACATCAATGACAACTTCCAGGGCTGGACCATCGACTCCCTGCGCGTCGAACTTGCCCGCCGTCTGGAGCAGGAGCGCAATGAGTATGACCAACTTATGCGCTCGGTCGAGGACCTCTACCGCGGCGGCGCGCTGCAGGGCAACGAGCCACACGCCGGCGCTGGAGTATATGTCGAGGGCGTCTCCAACCTGCTGGGCGGCGAGCAGGACCGCGAGCGCCTGCGCGAGATGATGCGCATCCTCGAAGAGAAGCAGCGCATAGCCGAGTTGCTGGCCGCCTATGTCAGCGCGAAACAGGAGGCGGTGCGCGTCGTCGTCGGCCTCGAAGACTCCATGCCCGGCATGAGCAACTTCGTCCTGATCGGTGCCCCGGCTCGCCTCGGCGCGGAGATGATAGGCTCCCTCGCCGTCATCGGACCAACCCGCATCGATTATGAGCATACGATGTCCGCCGTGCGCTACATCGCCGGACTCTTCGACAAGATATTGAACGACTGAATCAGCAATAAGCAATAAGCAATAAGCAATAAGCAATGTGATAAGGAAGAGCATGAATATGGTGGAACCGGCTATGGACGAGCAAGACAAGGTTGAGGAGCAAGAGTGTACCCCGCAAGCGGCGGAGGAAACCGCCAAGCTCAAGCAGCAGCGCGATGAGTTGTTTGACCGCTTGGCGCGGGCGCAGGCTGAGTTTGAGAACTACCGCAAGCGTTCGCAGCGCGAGCAAGAGGAATTCCGCCACTATGCGGTGTCAGAGGCGGTGAAGTTGTTCATTCCCATCCTCGACAACTTCAATCTGGCGCTGAAGCACGAGTCGAGTTCCGTCGATGATCTCCGCAAGGGATTGGAGCTGATACGCAAACAGATGGAAGACGCTCTCGCCAAGTTGGGAGTGCGGGCGGTGGAGGCCCAGGGAGCGGAGTTCGATCCTCACCACCATGAGGCGGTAGAGATGGTGGAAAGCGGCGAACACGCCGACAATCAGGTGATCGAAGAGCTACAGCGCGGCTACAAGTTGCGCGACCGCCTGCTGCGCCCGGCCATGGTGCGCGTCGCCCGCAACAAATAGGCAATCGCGCTTAGGCAGTGGAGCTCAGGCAATCGAGCTCAGAACCATTTTGGGCATACCCCGACTTCAGTCGGGGGAGGACTTGCGAGGACCAGCGGGCTTCAGCCCCCGACTTGAACTTGCTCTAGTAATCTAAAAGGAAGAAATGAGCGTAACGGATACAGTGAAGCGAGATTATTACGAAGTCCTCAGCGTCAGCCGGACGGCCGTCGATCAGGAGATCAAGAGTTCATATCGCAAGATCGCGATGCAATATCATCCCGATCGCACCGCCCACCTTGCTGACGGCGAGCGCAAGATTGCGGAAGAAAAATTCAAAGAGGCCAGCGAAGCGTACAGCATCCTCTCCGACCCGGACAAGCGGGCTAACTATGACCGCTTCGGCCACGCCTCCGCGAATATGGGCGGTGGCGGATTCGGCGGCGCTGACTTTGGTGGCTTCAACGATATATTCTCCAGCATCTTTGAGCAGGCGTTCGGTGGGGATTTCGGCGGTGGCGGCAGCGCTACCCGTGCCCGTCGCGGCTCCGACCTGCGCTATGAAATGTCGCTCGAATTCGAAGAGGCTATCTTCGGCAAAGCAACCGAAATCAAAGTGCGCCGCGCGGAATTGTGCGAGGAGTGCAAAGGATCAGGCGCCGCCGCCGGCAAAAAGCCCTCGACTTGCGCCGGATGCAACGGGCGCGGCCAGGTGCGCTATCAGCAGGGCTTCTTCACCATGGCGCGCACCTGCCCCAAGTGTTCGGGGACCGGGCAGATCATCTCCGACCCCTGCCAGCACTGCCGCGGCCAGGGCCGGGTCCACCGCGAGCGTGCTCTCTCCGTCAACATTCCCCCCGGCGTCGAAGACAACACACAAATACGCTATCGCGGCCAAGGCGAATCCGGCCAGTTTGGCGGCCCGGCCGGCGACCTCTTCGTGGTGCTGCGCGTCGCCGAACATCCGGTCTTCGAGCGCGAGGGCAATGATCTTTATTGTTCCGTCCCAGTCAGCTTCTCGCAGGTGGCTTTAGGCGCGGAAATTTCCGTGCCGCTGCTGCAGGAGAGTGAGCACCTGCTCAAAATTCCCGCTGGCACGCAAACTGGTCACCAGTTCCGCATCAAAGGCCAGGGCGTTCCCGTCCTCAATGGTCGCGGTCGCGGCGATATCGTCGTCACCACTCTTGTCCAGACCCCGGCCAAGCTTAACAAGCAGCAACGCGAACTCATGGAACAATTCGCCGCCACCCTGCAACATGACAACAAGCCCCATTCGCGGAACCTGTTCAGCAAGGTGAAGGACATGTTTCAGTAAGAACGGCTTCCAGTCGCCAGCTTCCGGTTATTGGCTTTCAAAGAGCGGCATCACACTCGCTGTACCTAACAACGTCATCCTGTGCCGCCGCGGCACGGGCTTACAGATGGAATGACGTAAAGGGTACAGCAACGTTCCATACGCTCTAGCTGGCAGTTGGCGACTGGGAGCTGGCGACTTACTCCCCCGAATGTTCCTCGCGCGCCCCCGGCTCAGGAAAATCGCTGTCCGCCCCGTTCAAATCTTCATTTCCCCGATGCGGCAATTGTCCGCCCATGGAATTGTCGCTTGCTCCCTCTGGCGTCTCGCTTTCCACGGCGCCCTTTCCCACATCGGCGTCGGGATGTTCTGCTTGCTTTTGTTTCGGCGTCTTCTCAGGCATCTACTCTGAGATGGCGCGTTTGGGGCTTTCGTTGTAGCCATGCGTCGCCCATGCACAGAGCACGAAGAAGCAGGCTGCGTTGGCCGGGATGTGCAGATTGAAATCGAAGAAGCTGTGCGCCAATAATCCCGTAATGCCGATCAGCGAGGCGCTCTGAAGACTGCCCGCCCGGCGCAAACCACGGAGCGCGTCGCGGTAGAGCAGCGCCAGAAATACGGTGAGCGCGGTTCCGCCGGCCATCCCCAGTTCGACAAACACCTGCAAGAAGTCATTGTGCAACTCGTTGATAAACAGGTTGGTGTGAAAGCTGCGGTAAGCCGGATAGCTGACCGGAAACGTATGCAATCCAAATCCCAATACAGGATGCGCCCACAGCATCTTCAGCGCATCCCGAGTCATGGCCCCGCGTCCCATAACGAGCTCGTCTGAGAGATGCAGCATTTTGGCGCGTCCCAGCAGCCGCATCGGATCCAGCCACAGGGCAAACGCCGCAAGCGCGATCAGCGAGATAGCCGCTGCGACAGCGGCTTTGAACTGTGGCAGTCCTGACCGTCTCTGCCAGAGCAATGCGATCAACAGGAGCTCAATCACCGCGCACGATGCTCCCGCCCGGGAGGCGGAGATGAAGATGCTGGCGAACATCACTCCCGCGCCGAAAAGATAGAGTGCGCGGCGTGGTGCGGCGCCGCATATGTCACGATCCATCCCCAGCATGGCGGCAAAGGGGGCGAGCATCTCCATCACTCCGGCGTAATGGTTGCGGTTCACGTACGGGCCGAAGATATATTGCGATGATTGCCAAGGCCGGTGTATCCAATAAATTTTGTCTGTGCCGCTGAAGAATTGGATTAAGGCAAAGAGGGCGAGCAACGGCCCAAAAGTCGCGAACGCATGAAGAGCCATGCGCGACGCGCGCTCGGTGGCAAAGAGCTCCGACGCTGCCACAAATAGCAATATGTAGCTTGACCACAACAGCGCCTCTGCGAAGCTGGTGTACCAGTAGGCGGTACGGTGGAGCGCCAATTGTCCGCCCGCGATTGCGCCCAGCGCAAGCAGAGGCAGATATAGAGGCTTAGCGGAAAAATGCAGCGGCCCCGGAAACAGAGAGCATGTCAGCCACCCCGCAAAAAGTACTGCCGCACCAACTTGAAGCGCCAGTATTCCGCCGGGATAGACCGCTCCGAAATCAAGCATGCATCCTGCTAGCAGAGCAATCAAGCACGCCCCGAGCCACGAGATCAGTGGCCGTGAGCGCTCTTCGGCTTGCCCGTTCGGTCGTCTCATATCAACGAGAACAGGAACTGGAATCCTGCGCCTCGGAAGCCCGGTCGAGGTTGAGCTCACTTCGCGGGCGCCTCAGCGAGAGAGAAGTCATCCAGCCACAACCGTCCGCTAATTAGCAAGGCAGACTGTGTACGCACCAGATGAATGCGCAGCAGATGGGCATGAGGGGCGGTCCTGAAGACGCCCGCGTGCTCCTTCCAGAAGCTCGAATTGTCAAT
>JBDTLH010000316.1:0-4671 GCA_039934875.1 Acidobacteriaceae bacterium
TTCTCGACCGCGTGGGACTGAGTTGCTATGGCGCGCCGGGAGACGTGATGTTGCTGCCGCCCGAAGATGCTCCCGCAGGGGAGGAAAGAGACACGTATGTGATGTAAGCTGCAACTCTTCAGAACGAAAACGAGAACTAGAATGAGAACGAGAACGGGGAGGTGCGCACAAAAATGAAGCAGGCGAACAAGATCAGGCCGGCCACGAATCCCGCCCAGAACATCCGCGCCCAGTCGCCTAAACGCATTCTTCCCTTGGTCTTCATCGCGTATATATTTTCAATTAATCAACAAAATAATTTGCATTTATCGCTTCAGCAAATCAACCGGCTCGCGAACATCAGTGACCCGGAAATATCCGGCGAGCGCGGGATAACGCTGAACCACCGCTTCATACATGGCGAACGCGACCTTGCGGTAGGAGAAGTGTCCGGCGGCCCCGGTGCGCAGCTCGGAGATGTAAACCGCTTCGGCAAAGTCCATGCAGAAGAGGGTGCGCTTGCGGGTGGCGAGCGGAAGCAGGTAATCCGCGGCGGCGGGCGCACCCGATTGCGTAAGTGTGCTGTAAGCGGCAAAGGCGCGATCGCAAGCGGCGCGATAGCGGGCTTCGAGTCCGGCTGGCGCCAGATCCTCCGGAACATCGTATCCGTGCGCGGTGGTATAGGGCTGTTCGATCTGGATGCAGCGGCGATGGCGATGCATGTCGCGGAAGCCGCCGATGTCCATGAGGATGTCGAAGCGGAAGCGCTGTCCCGCGGAGTAGGGCCGCGAGAGTTCGTCGAAGCGCCCGCGGTGCGAGAGGTCAAGGTCGAGGATCTCTTCGCGCCGTGCCGCGCTCAGGGCGGCCACGCGGTCACGGACCTGGCGATAAGGATAGTGGCAGTTGCCGTAGAGCAGCGAGGTCGCGAGTTGCACATCGAGCGGCTCATTCTCTTCGAGCAAATCGACCAGCGGCGCGGGCGCAATGGCTTCGCCCTGCATCAGTTCGGTGGCGGCCTGCGCTAGCGCCTGGCGGCTTTGCTGCGCGTACTCATTCGGCGAAGTGTATTTGACCAGGGTAGGCGAGACCCGCACCGGCTTCATCCACTGTTCGCGGGCGCGCGCACCGAGTGCGGCATCCCCTCGCTCAATCTCTGCAACCAGCTTTTCCGCCTCTTCCGCGCTAACGCTCCAGGCCGGCTCTTTGGCCGCAGTGCGCAGCAGCTCTCCCAAAGCGCGCACCTCGCAATGGGTATGCGCAAGCAGGCGCGAGATCTGCATCTCCAGGGTGCGGGCGTTGACGATCTGCCCCAGGGAAGTATTGGTCGCGAGCGGCAACAGGTAGCGTGCAATATCAAAGGCACGGGCTTTGAGCGTGCGCTCGTATTGTCCCGCGTCCATGTCCTCGGGCCGCGGCGCCTTCGACTTCAGGTATTCGAACGCCGCCCCCGAAACTGCCTCATATTCCGCGAAGAGCGCGCGGGCTGTTTCCTCAAAAAGCGCGCGCAGCTCGATGGGCAACTCCGGGACGTAGTATCCGCTCTTCTTGAAATTCTGATAGCGCGTAGAGCGCTCTTGCCCGTCCCACCGGGGCTCATCGACCAGCACAATCGCGGCCAGGATACTCAGCTTCTCAATGGCGAACGCGATGTGCGCGAGATCTGCGATAGAGCGATGCCCATACTGGAAATAAAAGGTGTTGAGAAACTGTTCCGCTCTTTGAGAGCTGATCTCGCGCAGCGACTCTTTCATTGAGAGCGCGGAGCGCGAATACTTCGCCATGGCATAGGCCTGCACCTCTGGCTCAACTCCATAGATAGCGAAGACGCTGACCTGGGGCGCGGGAGTTTCTTCTCGGGAGGGTGCGACGGAAGGGGCGATCACATTCATTTCCATTAATGTTAAAACAGCGCGCCGCCAGCGGCCAGGCATGCGGCCCTGAGCCGGTTATCGCAGGTCGCCAGCTCCAGCCCATTTTGCACAGCGAGCGCGAGGTACGCTGCGTGATACGCGGAGATTTGAAATTGGCGGACGATGTGGAGAATTTGATAACGGTCCAGCGTGTTCCTTCAGACTATCTTACCGCCTGCTTGGGCCGCAGCAGCGCGGTACCGGACTCCCGCTCCACCCTTCGCTCTTCCAGCGGCCCGGAGCGGTCACCCGGTCCAGGGCGGAAGAGCAGGCGCAACAGGGGCGGGGCGACCAGCGTGGTCACTCCAGTCATGGCAAGCACGATGGCGTACGCATTCTGCGAGATCATATTCATCTGCAGGCCGATGAGTGCGACGATCAGTCCGACTTCGCCGCGCGGGGTCATGCCCACTCCCACGCGCAGCATGTTCTGACTTCCTTCCCCCCAGGCGGCGAGGCCGCAGCCAATGACCTTGGTGAGAATAGCAATGATGGAAACGATAATGGCAGCTTTGATGATCGCGCCATTTCTGAATACGGAAAGATTAAGGCGCGCGCCCATGGTGAAGAAAAAGAAGGGGGAGAGAAATTCCGTGAGCGCGCCTACCCGCACTTCCAGTTGCCACTCCGGAGAGTACTCGGCAAAGGCGAGTCCGGCAAAGAAGGCGCCGATAATGGCGGCCAGGCCCACCTTCTCCGCCATCGCCGACAGTCCCAGACAGATGGCCAGGGCAATAATCAGCGGCGCGTCATGCGAAGACATCCGCCGCAATCCTGGCCTTATGCGATGGATAATACGGGGCGCGACAAAGATCATGAAGATCGCAAAGCCCAGCGCCTCCACGGTGATCACCACCAATTGGAAATATTGCAGCGACTTCTCAGAGACGACGCCCACCACCACCGCAAGAATCAACATGCCGAGGATGTCGTCAAAGACTGCCGCCCCGAGGATGATCTTGGCGGCGCGCGACTGCAACACTCCGAGATCCCCCAGCACGCGGGCGGTGATGCCGACGCTGGTGGCCACCAACGCCGCCGCCACGAACAATGATTCGTGAAGGTTGTCGGCGCGGAACCAACGCATGTATCCAAAGCCGAAGAGGAAGGGCAAAAAGATTCCCGCGCCCGCCACCAGCATCGCCCGCCGCCCGACCTGCACCAGGGTGCGCGGCGAAGTCGCGAGACCGACGCTGAAGAGCAGAAAAATCGCGCCCACCTGGGCGAGCGAGATGACGGCGTCACTAGGCTCCACCAGCTTGGCGGCATAGGGCCCCAGAATGATGCCCGCCAGGATCTCTCCCAGCACCGCCGGCAGATGCAATTGTTCAAACAGCTCTGCCGCAATCTTCGCCCACAGGAAGATGACGAAGAGTTCGAGCAGAAATGGATCGACGTGATGTGGCACTGCGCTTCTATTGTGGGGTGCAAAAACCCCCCGCCGCCACATAATTCGAGAGCGGCAGATGCTTTTGTAAAAAAAATTGCACGAAGTTGCTCGATGCCGGCATCAACTTCCGATTTCCCGTGCTGCAACCGCCGAGTTCGTGACCAAGGTGCACGCCGTGTGCGTGTGCTGCGGCGAGCTGGCGGCGTATTCTTACCGCATCGCGGCCAGCGAAAAGCAGATTTTGCTGGGCGAAACCGATAGCTACGAAGCCCGCTGCCGCCCCTGCTTCCTGGCCGGTGACAGCATCAAAACAGGAGGCAATGAGCAGGTAATACTGAACAAGGAGGGGTAGGCGTTGGGTTGCGGTGGGCCCAGGGCGCGCCAACTCAAAGCCTGCTCATTCGTCATCAATCATTTGTCATTAAACCTCTATGCTGCGTTTTTCCGCCTGGGTTTTTCTATTGGGAATGCTGACCATTACCGGGGCCTGGGCGCAGGGCGCGGCCTACGGCGACTGGCAGCTGCACCTGCCTTCGCGGCACCCGCTGGGCCTGGCCGAAGCCGGCAACCGGCTCTACGTGCAGGATGAGTCGTCCTTTTATTTTTACGATAAGGACTTGCAAACCACCCAGATGCTGTCGTACCGCGATGGGCTCAGCGACGTGGGCGTGGCGGCGCTGGCCCACGACTCGGCCTCGGCGCAGCTGGTGATTGTGTATAAAAGCGGCAATATTGACCTGCTGAGTGACGACGGCAAGGTGCGCAACGTGACCGACCTGCTGCGCAAGGAAAGCCAGGTGGCCAAGAGCATCTCGCAGGTGCAGGTATATGGCGGGCTGGCCTACATAAGCACCAGCCTGGGCGTGGTGGTGCTGGACCTGGCCAAGCGCGAAGTGCGCGATACGTATAGCGCCATTGGGCCGGGCGGCCAGGCGGTGACGGCCTACGCCGCGGTGGTGCTGCACGATACCATTTACGCGTCTACCTCGGCCGGCATTCTGCGCGGCCGCCTCAATGTGGCGGTGAATCTGCTCGACTACCGCAACTGGACGGCCGATGGCCCTACCCCCGCCCGCAGCCCCGCCCAGGTGTACCAGCAACTGGCTGCTTACCGCGGCCACGTGGTGACGACCAGTGCCTACCGGGGCACCGACTACCTGGCGGGGGTAGGGGCCGCCCGCCGCTGGCGCGCCGTGCCCAACGGCTACGGCGACTATGCCCGGCGGCTGCGCGTGAGCGCGGGCCAGCTGCTGGTGGCCTTCGATAAAAGCGCTTTGCGGCGCTTCGACGCGGCGACCGGGATGCTGGCCGACGTGCTGCCCCCCGCCGCCATCGGCACCACCGTGAACGATGCCGTACTCGAAACCGACGGCACCTACTACGTGGCCAGCT
>JBDTLH010000317.1:0-15042 GCA_039934875.1 Acidobacteriaceae bacterium
ATCGCCACTCAAAGCACCTTCTTAACCGCAATTCTAATCCGGTTCGGCACCCGTATCCCGGACCCCTTGATTTTGCGGTAGAAAAAGACCGAGCTGTCGCGCACTGCCGTCGCCGCCTTGCTCAGCAACCTGGCCTTCACCGAAGACTTGCCGGTCTGCGCTATCTCCACCGCTCGCCCGGCTCTTACGATTCGATGCCGCCCTGCCCGGATAGCCGCCAGCACCGACTCCCGCTCCGGCCCGCAGTCCTCCGCCTCCATATAGATGTCGGCGAAATCGGAGCTGGAATGAAAATCAAGCCCGGAGAGTGCGGCCATCTGCCGCCCGGGAAAATCAACCTGCAGCCGCCTGAAAAGCTCGACGCTCTTCCAGCGCGGGCTCACCCGCCCATCATATCGCTGGTTCCACACCTCCACCGCCTCCACCATCTGCATCACCTCGGGCGCCAGCTCCGAGCGCAGCTTCAGCGGATGCGAGATTGCGATCAACGCGCCTCGCTCATGGCACTGCATGGCGAGGTCCAACACGCTCTCATACTCGTCCACCTCTCCTATGCCAAAGATCAGAATGTGCAGCTCGTCCATCTCTATCCCCGGAATCAACACGCAATCCGGGGTGGACACCTGCCGGCACTCCTCGCTGAATCGCCGGATGTCCGCAAGTTCGAGCTCCTCAATGTGCTCCGACATCAGGGCCGCCCCGATGCCATGCGATCGCAGCATCTGATGCACTTCAGTGAGCGCCAGCTTGCCGTCAAAGCTGTGCGTACTATGCATGTGCGATACAAATTTCAAGACAATTAGCTCCTGGCCTCTAGCCTCTAGCTTCAGTCGCCAGCAGCCAGTAGGTTATCTTACCCGCCGCTCCATCCGATGAGCGACCTGCTCCACCACTCTTTCCACCATGTCCCACGGACGCCCCTTCACCGCCACCGCCCTCACACCGCTATTTTGCCGCACTCTATGTTGCTGCAAATCGGCAAACCCGGCGGTCACGAAGCGGTCCCCATTCTTGCCGAGAAACCCGCATATCTTCTCAAACCGCTTCACCACCGACTCGCGAATGAACGGCTGCTTGCTGCCCCTGCGTCGCGTGATCATCTCAAAAGAATGGGAGACGATGGTGAAGAGTTCCCACCCGTCCGCCTCCGCCTGCTCCAGCGCATGTACCATTTCATTCCCCCGCAGGCGCAGATTTGCGCATGACGCAGGTGGCCGGGATAGTCCTCCATCGCCCCAATCGGGATCTCCAGCACATCCCCGCTGCCGATCGGGGTCGCCCTGCCATAGCTCTCCGGCTCCGCAAGCCGGCACTTGCCTCCCGCATACCAGATATTGAAGCTGGTATCGAAACGGATATGCGCCCGCTCGAGCGCCGCGATGGTGTTGCCGTCCGCCGCGAAACCTCCCGCGCGAAATGCGATCGGCTTCTCCGCCCCACACGCTTGCAGCTTCTCCGAGGCGAATGCAATCATCCGCGTCTGCTCCTCGAGCGAATAATCGCGCAGCAACTCGCTGCGGTATTCCACCTTCAGCTCCGGACAAAACGGCACCCACTCCGGATGCAGGTGAAGTTGCACCTCGTGGCCACCCTTATGAATTTTGCCGACGATCTCCCTGAGCGGCTCCGGCCCGATCTCCGGCACCGCCGAAAACAGGCTCTCCACCATGAACACCGCCTTCAACCCAAAGCGCTCCAGCGCCTCCAGTTGATAATCGAGGCCAACACTCCGCTCCCCGATCCGCCCGTAGATGTCCCGCTGGATGTCTCTGGCTAGATGGTCCCTCTGCCAGTCCTTACTGATCGCATGGGCCTCGGTATCGATAGTAAGCAGGACCTTGAGCATGGCGGCGCCCGGAAGGAACACGAAATTTGGAGAGCCTCATGAGATTACCCTAACTTTAAGGTTTGTCAAAATTTGTTACGCGAGGAACACTCTCCGCCGTCAGCTCCGGCAAACCCCTTAAAGCGCATCGGGTGAACACCCCACAAAAAACGGCGCGGAAAAGCAACGAAAAATCGCTATAAAACACACAACAAACGCAATAATAGATGAGAAAAACGCGATAGAAATGCCCATATTTCGCGAATCTAAGGCCTAAACTAAGGTTTTTTGGTAGCTGGTAGCTGGTAGCTGGTAGCCGGTAGCCGGTAGCTGCTCCCCTCAGCTCGCCCGCGCACTCACCGTAGCCCCCACCGCCGGACGCATCAGCGCCACCGCCGTCATGTCATTCGCCGTCTCTCCCCCAGCCTCGTGGTCATGGAAGCCGGAGAAGGCCAGCTTCGGCCCCCAGAACGATGGAGCGGCCATAAACTGCTCCACCTGATGCAGCACTTCACGGCATAAGTCCTGTGCTGAGTTGAACTTACGCTGCGCCAAAAATTGCCGTACCCGGTCCAGTCCAAACTCCTGATCGCGCTCCGCCTTCGCCTCCACCACCCCCTTCGACACCGCCAGCACCACCGCCCCCGGACGCACCACCACGGTCCGCGCCTCATGCACCACATGCGAGAAGAGCCCCAGCGGCACTCCTCCGGCTTCGAGCGCGGTCACCCCGTCCTCATCGCTCATAAGCGCCGGAGTGTGCCCCGCATTGACATAGCTCATCATGCCGAACTCCTCGTCGAAACCCGCTAGAAATGCGGGTGTATTGTGCACTCCGCGGGCGGAACCTAGGATCGCGCGGTTCAATTCAAGCGCCAATCCGGTAAGCGCGTCATTGAGGTTTCCGCTCTCTTCGACCAGCGCGGGACCGCGCGAGCGCAGTACCTGCTGCACCGTAGCCGCGCGGGCGTCGAGTTCTCTTGCAGTGTCTTTGCTGTTGTCTTTGCGCCCGGCAATATCGAAGATCGCCAGCAGCAGACGCCCGTCTCCCGCGGCGACAAAGTCATAGAAGTCTCCGCCCACCCGCTGCGAGCGGTAGGCGGCGCCCACATTTGCCGTGCGCAGGGTGGGCGCTTGGGCAGGCTGAGTGGTGACGGCGGGCGCGGGTTCTGGACTTCGGCCAAAAAAACGCATAAAGAGAAGTTAGCACCGCTGACTATACTTCCACCATGCTTTCTCGGGTTTGTTTTCATGCTGTGGGCCTCTGGATGGCGCTGGCTCTTCCCCTGGCCGCACAGTCCACCACCGGACTCGACCTCTATCGCAGGCTAGCGACGACCTCGCTCGACGGCCAGAGGATATTCCATATACGGGACGCGGACCTCGACCTCGAAGACCTGCACCTCAGCTTCGAAGAAGGCACGATCGCCTTCACCCAAGCGGTGGACGGGCGCACGACGGGGGCGCTGTTTACCGGAGACGGTGCGGTGCTGGTCATCCCTCCCGACCAGGTGGAGCGGGCGTCGCTCGCGCGTTTTACCCGGTCGGCGGTGCTCGATGAGCATTTCCACTCGGTATATCTGCGCTTTAATGATGAAGCGACAGCGAAGGCGCTGGAAGAGGCGCTGCGCGGGCCGGAAAAGGACGCGGGGGAGTTTTTCACCAAATGGGACCCGTTGGCGAAGAGCCTGGCGGCTGGTTCGGGGGACGCTCTGCGGCTGACGCTCTCCTTGCTCAATCAGCAGCAGCCGAATGCGCGTTTTGTCCACGCCCGCATTGCGGGAAACAGGCTCGGAGTCTTCGATGCGCTCTATGACCGCTCCAATCCGGAGGCGGTGATTGTGGCGCAGAGCAGCGGAGATATGCCGGGAGCAAAGGCGGCTGGAGCGGTATTCGAGAACGTGTGGCTGTCATTTCCATCGCGCTCGCAACGGGCGGCCGCGGTGGGAGCTTCGCCGGCGCAGACTCAAGCTAAATCGCGCCGGGCGGGGAATGAGGCAGTCCCGCAGACCGACCAATTGCAGCCGGACGAGAATGGGTTGACCGCGCTGCTGGAGATCCACAGCTTCGATCTCTCGGTGGATGTCGCCCCGACGACGGAGATCAGCGCCACCGCGAAGTTGCAGGTGACGCCCCGACAACCCGGGGTGCGGGCGGCGCTGTTTCAACTCTCGCACGATCTGAAGGTGAAGTCGGTGCAACTGGATGGCGCGCCGGTGGAGTTCTTGCAGAATCCGGCGATAGCGGGATCGCAGACCGCGCGCACCGGCAACGATCTGGTCGCAGTGGTGCTGCCCGCGCCGTTAAACGCGGCCCCGCATGAGCTGACGTTTCAGTATGCGGGACCGGTGATGACGGACACCGGCGGCGGCTTCCTCTATGTAGGCGACCGGGGGACCTGGTATCCGAACTTCGGGATGCGCAACGCGATGTTCGACCTGCGCTTTCGGGTCCCCACGCCGTGGAAGCTGGTGGCGACCGGAGAGCCGGCGGAAGACGCGAACGCGAATGAACTGCACTTCCGCACCGCGAGGCCGGTGCCGGTGGTGGGCTTCAATGTAGGAAGATTCACCAAGGCACAGGCGTCTCCAGCCTCCCATTCGGCGGTGATTACGGCGTATGGGACGGAGCACGCGGATGCGACGACGGCGGTGCCGCTCAAGCAGATGGCGTCGCGTTCGGCGGAGGTGGTGGATTTTCTGGAGCAGCATCTCGGCGCGTTTCCCTATCACGAGCTTTCGATCACCGAGGTGCCGGGCGGGGTAAGCCAGGGATGGCCGGGTCTGGTCTATCTCTCCACGGGAGCGTTTTCAACGTCGAAATTGGGAGCGGAGCCGCGCACGGAATTTGCCCGTATCGTATTTGAGGACCTGATGCTGCCGCATGAGATCGGCCATCAATACTGGGGCGATAACGTCGCCTGGCGCAGCTATCGCGAGCAGTGGACGAGCGAGGCGCTGGCCAACTATTGCGCGCTCATGTTTCTCGAACAGAAGAATGCGAAGGAGCCAGGAATCGTGCTCGGCCACTATCGCGATGCGCTGCTGCGGCCCACCACTCCGGACGCGCCGGTGACGCTGGGACTGCGGCTCGACTCTTCGCTTTCGCCGAATGGGTATGCGCTGCTCACCTACGGGCGGGGGACGTGGCTGGTGCATATGCTGCGCATGATGATGCGCGATGGATATGAATTGCAAGGCAAGGCGGACCCTGACGCAGATGCGGCGTTCTGGCAGGCGCTCAAATCCGTGCAGACGCAGTTTGCGGGGAAGGCGGTGGGAGCGGCCGATCTGCGGGCGGCGTTCGAAAAGGTGTTGCCGCGCAGCTTGAACTACGAGGGCGCGGCGTCGCTCGAATGGTTCTCAGAGGACTGGGTGAACGGGACCTCGGTGCCGCGTTTTGCATTGACGCAAGTGAAGATCGCGCCCAGCGGAGCGGCATCGGGGATGATTGAGACGACGGAGATTCCCAAGGAGTTCACCGCGCTGCTGCCGATCTATGCGGAGATGAAAGACGGCAAGCGGGTGCTGGTAGCGCAGGTATTCGCGGATGATCCGGAGACTACGTTCAAGGTGAAAGTTCCCGCGGGGACGATCAAGTTACTCCTCGACCCGGAGCATGAGGTGTTGCGGAGGGAGTAGGGTTAGTTGCTGGTTGTTAGTTGTTACGCGATGCGAAGAGAGCAGGGAGCGTTCCCTTCTCTTTCGCATTCACGGGCGCATTTACACACAAATGGCCTCTGCGAAAACCGTGCCGCGTCTGGATTTTGCATCCACGGTGCATGAGCACGCATCTGTCTCCGCAAGTGCGAGGAGAGGCGAATGATTCTGGTGACAGGGGCCGGCGGCAACGTCGGCGGTGAGGTGCTTAAGCAGTTGCGGGCGGCGGGAGCGCCGGTGCGCGGCGCATTCCATAATGCTAAAAAGATGGAGGAAGCGAGAGCGCAGGGCATCGATGCCGTCGAATTCGACTACGCCGATCGCGGTTCAATCGCCGATGCATTGAAAGGCGTGGACCAGGTGTTTCTGGTGGTCGCGACTCTGCCCAATCAATCGGAGCTTGAAAAGAATGTCGCGGAAGAGTGCAAGAAAGCGGGCGTAAAGCACATCGTTAAGCTCTCGGTGCTCGATTGCGACAAGCAAGACTACATCTTTGCCAGGTGGCACCGCGCCGGAGAGCACGCGATTGAGATGGTGGGTCTGGCGCACACGTTCCTCCGACCCACGGGGTTCATGCAGAACTTCGTAAACTACAGCGCGAGCACGATCAAGGGTGAAGGCGCGATCTATGCTCCGGGTGAGTTGCCCCATTCGGCGGTGGACGTGCGCGACATCGCGGCAGTCGCGGTCAAAGTCTTGACCGAAAGCGGGCACGAGCGGAAGAGCTACGACCTGACTGGTCCTGCTGTGTTGACGAACAGCGAAGCGGCGAAGACAATCGGGGACGCGATCGGCAAGCCGGTGAAGTTCGTGCAGATTCCGTGGGAGGCGTTTCGCCAAGGTGCGCTGGACGCGGGCATGCCGGAATTCTATGTGGAAGCGCTGGTCGATCTCGATAGGCTCTACGCTGCTGGAAAGGCAACCCGCGTGAGCGATGATATTCGTAAAGTCACGGGGCGCGAGCCGCACAGCTTTGAGGAGTTCGTGCGCGACAATGTGCAGGCGTTTCAGTGAAGCAATAGCGTTGAGCCACCCGCATTCTCGCGCCGCCATTAAGGCCACATAATAAGTCCAGGCCGCATGGGTGAACATTGCCGCTCGAAGCGGAGTACAATTCCCCTCCAGCGGAGTCTTATTAATGCCCAAGAACATCGTGATCTGCTGTGACGGCACCGGAGATGAGTTCGGCGCCACTACCAATTCCAATGTGGTGAAGCTCTATCAGACGCTGACCATCGATGCGCGGCAGTCGGGCTATTATCATCCCGGCCTGGGCACCATGGGCGCGCCTAATGCCCGCACCTGGATCGAAAAGCAGTGGACGCGGGTGCTCGGCCTGGGCATGGGCTATGGCTTCTTCGATTATCTGGGCGACGCCTATCACTATCTGATGGATACCTACGAGCCGGGTGATAGGATCTACCTCTTTGGGTTCAGCCGCGGGGCCTATACGGTACGTGCGCTGGCGACTATTCTGCACCTCTTCGGGCTGTTGCAGCGCGGCAATGAAGGGCAGTTCCCCTACATTACGCGCATGCTCAGCAAGATAAGCCGCAATGCCGATGGCAAGGCCAACCAGTTCAGCGTCTTTTGGGATTTCAAGCGCACCTTCTCGCGCAATGTCACGTTGCACTTCGTCGGCGTATGGGACACGGTCAGTTCTGTGGGGTGGGTGTATAACCCGGTGAAGCTGCCTTTTTCGGCGCGCAATCCGATTATGGCGATCGGGCGGCAGGCGCTCTCGATTGACGAGCGGCGCTGCTTCTTCCGCCAGAACCTGTGGGGGCCGGCTTACAAGAAAGGCGATCGCGGATATTTTCTGGAGCAGGACCAGGACATCAAGCAGGTGTGGTTTGCGGGCGTCCACTCCGATATCGGAGGCGGATATCCCGAGCCGGAGAGCGGGTTATCGAAGCTGGCGCTGGAGTGGATGCTGCACGAGGCCGACGACGCCGGACTGTTGATCAACATCAAGAAGGCAAATGTGGTTCTGAGCAATGTCCCGCCGGACCGCGATCCCGGACACGTGATCGCCAAGCCGGACCCCTGTGCCGCGCTGCATGAATCATTGCACGGGCCGTGGTGGGGGCTCGAAGTGTTGCCGCACAGCTATTGGAATCCCGATGATAAAGCTAAACACTGGGAGGTCCCGATGGGACGCCATCGCGTGATGCCCGAAGATTCATGTGTCTATCAGAGCGTGGTGGACCGGATCAGCCATTGCAATTACAAGCCGTCGAATTTGCCGCAGAGCTATACGACGGAGCCCTATCAGCATTATCCCAAGCGGGCGGGGGCGACGGAATAGTGGGCAGTGGCGCGAAGGAATTTATGACACTTCCCCGACCTTCGCCTCATGTAGCGACCATGTATGGAGAATCAATATGGATTTTGAAGAGATTGTCGAAACCTGACCTAGAGGCAGGGAAGTTATACCATAACAGCAACATGCGTTACTTCGACAAACGACAGCATGGCGGAAAAAACCCGATCCACTATGGGATATCTGTCATACCTAAAAATGTGAACGCTTTGAAAGAATTCCTGCAAGTCTTCGAACGCTTGTGACAATGCTGGGTGCTTGTTCTTGGCGCATTCATTGCGTCCAGGGTGACGAGAGTACTACCGATAACTCCGCTCTTTTTTTCGTGCAGCGAAAGCATTTGCGCCTACGGAATCGGCGGCGGGTAGCTTACCGGCAAGAGCTTGCGCGTGGAGTGACACTCGTACCTTTAAGTGCTAAGCTGCGAGACTACCGGGAGAAAAATAAAATGAGATTCCCTTCAGCCGCTCTGATCCTCGTGATTTTCCTTGCCGCAACGATTGCATCCGCCTCCGATACCAGCAGAAAGCATATCGTTCTCGAGCGCGCCGTCGCCCGCAATGCTCCGTTCAGCGAAGCCGTACTGGTGGGAGACACGCTCTACGTGAGCGGCCATGTCGGAATTGATCCCAAGACCGGCAAGCCGGGGGCAAGCGTCGAGGATGAAACCCGGCTGGCAATGAACTCAATGAAGCGGACAGTGGAAGCGGCAGGTATGAACATGGATGACCTGGTCTCGGTCCAGGTCTTCTGCTCCGATGTGAGCGTCTATGACGCCTTCAACTCCGTGTACCGCACATACTTTCACGGTAAATATCCGGCGCGCGCATTTGTCGGCTCCGGCAAACTGCTCTTCGGAGCGCGCTTCGAAATCATGGGGACGGCGGTGAAGAGCAAGAAGTGATTTTGTAATACGCAAACTGCCATTGCCCGGGAATTCCGGGGTCATGCTCTTTCGCCTCAAAACTTGAGACTAGAACCAGTTCTACTTGGCGGTGCTGGTCACGACCAGCTCTTTACCATCCTGCTTATAGATCGTTCCGCCTTTCATGACGAAGTTTACTTTGCTCATGAGGTTGATGTCGTTGAGCGGATTGCCGGGAACGGCGACTACGTCGGCATATTTACCGGGAGCTATACTGCCCAGATCATTGGTTCGCTTGAGCAGTTGCGCGGCATTCACGGTTGCCATCTGGATGGCGTAGATCGGCGGCACTCCCGCTTGAATCAGCAGGGGGAAGTCGCGCCAGTTCTGTCCGTGAGGATAGACGCCCTCGTCGGTGCCGTAGGCGAGTTTAACTCCGGCTTTGTAGGCGTTGCCGACGGTCTTGATGAGTTGGGGACCGACCATCAGCGCCTTGGCGGCGACCTGCGGAGCATACGCGCCCGGTATCCTGGCCCGCTCCGCAACGTATTGTCCGGTATAGAGCGTGGGCACCAGGAAGGTGCCATGCTCTTTCATGAGTTGCATGTCTTGGTCGTCCATGAAGGTGCCGTGTTCGATGGAATCGACGCCGCCAATGACCGCGCGGCGGATGCCCTCGGCGCCGTGGGCGTGGACGGCGACGGTGAATCCGTAGTCTTTCGCGGCGGCAACGATGGCGTTGATCTCCTCCTGTGTCATCTGCGAGTTGTCGGCGCTGGCACCGAGATCGAGCACGCCGCCCGAGGTCATGATTTTGATGACATCCGCACCTTCTTTGTAGTGCTGGCGGACCGCCTTCCATGCGTCGTCGGAGCCATTAATGATGGATTGTGCGGGGCCGCGATCGCCCATCAGATCGTGGCGGAGTCCGTTGGTGGGATCGGCATGGCCGCCGGTCGTGCCAATCATCTGTCCGGCGGTGAAGATGCGTGGGCCTTCAACGTATCCGCTGTTGATCTGGTTGCGCAAGGCGACGCTCTCATAGTTCCAGTCGCCCAGGTTGCGGATGGTGGTGAAGCCGGCCAGCAGGGTGCGCTTGGCATAGACGGTGCTGCGGATGGCGACGTCGCTCGGATTCAGCGTGAACTCATCCATGAAGAAAGTGGGAGTGTATTCAAGGGTGATGTGTACGTGCATGTCGATCAGGCCGGGCATGCAGGTCTCACCCGGCAGCTCAATGACAGTCGCGCCGGGGCGGGATGCGGAGCCGGGAACGACTTCCTTGATGCGATCGCCTTCGATGACGACTGTGGTGGCGCCGAGCAGCTTGCCATTTGCGGCGTCGATGAGGTTGGGGCAATGCAGGACGGTCGAGGGGACGGACTGGGCATGCGCCGCCGTCAGTAATGCAAGGCCGAGCAGTAGTGTCCCGCAATTTCGTAGGTGATGTGTGGTGGGCAAAGCTTTCTCCTTGGCTGAAAACATGATGGCGCGGTCGTTTGTATCAGTTGCCGCCCGCGGGTTTCGCAGGGGCAGCAGGCGTGTTGGGTAGTTGATGTCCGACGCTCAAGTGGTCGTAGTTGAGGACGGCGTTGAAGAGCAGGAAGAAGCTGCCCCCGGTCTCATTGCGCCACATGGGATTGTTGGCGAAGAGGACGACGTGTCCTTTGCCGTGTTGCTGGTCGATGACGGCGGGAGATTCGGCGACTTCGTTTGCGTTCACCATCATGCCGCTCAAGAGCAGCTCTTTTTCCGGGGCGAAGCGCAGGACCACGCGGGGGAACTCTTCGGCGGGAGGCAGACGCCAGCGCTCATACTGCATGATTTCATCAGGAATGTAGAGCTCCTGCTCCGCCTTGGAGCGCTTGGGCGGCTTCTCCGGGGCGACGTATTGGCGGGCCTGTATGACGTCCGGATCGGTGAGGGAGCCGCGTCCGCTGGCGCGCGCGCCCGGGCCTTCGCCGAGGGCGGCTGCGCCCGGCTGCTGAAAGCTGGTGCCGACGTGGAAGACGGGCCCATCGTGGAAGTAAACGTAGAGCTTATCTCCATAGCCATAAGTTATAGGGCTCTTCTTGTCCTCGATGTCAGCCAGGACCACGCTGCCGGGAGCTTCCAGACCGCGCATCTCCGGCATGGAGACCATCTCGGTCATGCCGCCGTTGATAGGCAGCGAGGCGCTCGATTGCACCGCGACCAGCAGTCCGCCGTCGCTGACGAACTTCTCCAGGTTAGTAAGGCCGGAGAAGCCGAGGCCGCCGCGGATGTCGTCGGAGGTGTCGAGTCCGGGGGCGACCAGGTTGGGCATCTCGGCGGTGTTCTTCCACGGCATGGGAGCGCCGCGCATGGGCAGCCCGCGAATGATAGAGTTGAACGCGTTTCCCCCGAAGCCGCCCATCGGAGGCAGCACGATCACATCGAACTGGCTGCGCAAATCATTGCCTTGAGCGGGCGTCTCGCGCAGTTTGGTATCGGCGATGTAGGTGTAGGGCACGCCGGTCTGGTCGAAGGCGATGCGGAACCAGCCGTCGTTCTGCGTAGATTGCCATCCGTGGACGATGGCGATGCGTGGGGCCGCGAGCGCATGAGTTGGCACCTTCAAGTCCGCATTGGTGGCGTGAACGGTGATGCCGAGTTCTTTGGCGGCGGCTTCCAGTTGTCCTTCATCGCCGTTGCGGGTTCTGATAATGAACGAGCCGGCGTTATATCTCTGTCCATCCGCCTCGAAGGGCTGTTCGGCGGCTTCCATGGGCATTTTGGCGAGCCTGAAGCGCAGCGTCGCGAGCGTGTTTTCGGTGGTGTGATTGATGAGCAAGGTCCTGCCCGTGCCGGATGTCTTGGCGGCGACGGTCACATCGCCTTCCACCTTGTGCATGGGTGCGCTGAGGATGCTGGTGTCGAGGACGCGCGTGGTCTTGACGTTATAGAGTGCGCCCATGGTCCATCCGGTGTCATCGTAGGAGCGCGGGTCTTTGGGATTGTAATACTGGGTATCGAGCATCATGTCGGCCAGGCGGCTGTAGGGCTGGTCCATGCGCACAATGTAGCTGCCCGCCGCGACCGTCAGTTCGGTAGTTGGCTTGGCTGATGCCGCATTGGGGAATTGCCGCTCGGGGAGGACATGCGTGTCTTTATCGAGCCGGCTGACCTCGATCCCCTGGATTTTGAGCAGGTTCAAAAGGCGCGCCTGTTCAGCGGGACGGGTATCATCGGCGGGGAAGACCCAGGCGGCGGGACCTTCGCGGCGTCCCTTCTCGACCGAGCGTTTGCTTTTGAGATAAAAATTGCGCAGGAATTCGGGGCCGTTGGAGGCGACGTTATACATGCCAAAGAGCAACGCGCTCTGCTGCATGTTGATGTTGTTGCGCGCCGACCACTTCACCTTGGTCAGCGGAGGATTGGGGCGATACCACTCGCGGCTGGTGGCGGAGGGCGGGAGGGTGCGCTCACGGGTGTCCGCGCCATCGTTGCTGAAGGTCTCATAAAAGCGCCCGATGGCGTTGTGGCCGGAGGCGACGTAGAGCATGTAGTTGGGCGCCCATCCGTCGTAGAAGCCGTGGGTCCACACGCCGATGACGCCGCGCTTGGTCAGTTGCTCGATCTCGTAGTACGCCATAGATTGGAATTCGCTGATGGAGATAGGGTCCTGCCACGCGTTGTAGGGGCCGGTGCCGGTCATGATGTAGAGATAGGGCACGGACTCGTGCAAATCATGGAGGACGGTCGCGTGCCATCCGAGGAAGGTCTTCATCATGTTGCGCGAGAGGGCAAGCGTCATGGTCATGCCGTCACGATTGTTGTCATGGGAGACGTAGTGCCCCCACCAGGTGAGCGGATACTGCGCGGCGCCGGGATTATCCACGTGATGCTTGTAAATATCAACGAAACGGTCATGGCCGTCGGTCTCCACAATGGGAGTGATGAGGACGATGGAATCTTTGCGTATCTTCTGGATGAAGGGGCTCTCTTCCGTGGCGAGACGATAGGCAAGCTCCATCAACATCTCGGGCGATCCGGTCTCGGGCGAGTGGATACTGCCGTCCGCCCAGTAGATCGGCTTGCCTTCGGCGATGAGCGCCGCGGCATCCTTTTCCGTGAGCTGGCGCGGATCGGCGAGTTTGGCGGTGATCTCGCGATAACGATCAAGCTTCGCCGGGACCATGTTGGCTTCGTCGCTGACCGCGACCAGAATCATCTCCCGGCCCTCTTCGCTCTTGCCCATGGAGAAGACCTTGACGCGCGGGCTCTTGCCGGCGAGCAGGCGCATGTAGGCGTTGATGTCTTTGGTGTAGTCGAGAACGTTGGGCGCGCCGACGATGTGATGCAGGAACGCATCGGGCGCGGGCACGCAGGAGCTCAGAGGCAAATGGTCGGTGAGCTCGGTCTGGAATGATTTATCGGTGGTGTTCTCGCTGATCTGCCGGTCGTAATCAGGATTGGCGCTGACGGTACAGTTGCTTTGTGCGGGAGCTTGCGCGAGCGCGGGCAGCGAGAGCAGCGCCGCCGCCAAAATAATTAGGGGCCTGGTTAGCATCGATTTCCTCGTAGGCAGAGAATGATTCAACAAGTCTGGATAAAGGTCAAGCGTTGGAGGCGAGCGGCCCTGGAGATTATGCTCATCTGATACTGGAAGGACCAAGAATTGCGCTGTCCGCACCGGTCTGCTACTTTTATTCGGCAATAGGGGGAGTTGTCTGCAGATGGGGTAATACCCGGATCAAGACGACACAAAGCGGCGCACCTGCATTTCTGCGACAAGTGCCCGGACCTTCTACCCGAACCTTCTAATAGTGGAGATCTGAATGACACAGCTTCGCCGCGGTCTGCTCCGTAAGCGGGCGCTGCTCGCGTCCGCCGTCATCGTTATTAGTTCGCTTGCGGGGTGTGGCGGGAGCACCCATAGTTCGCTTGCAGGTGGCGGCGATACGACGACTTCCATCCGGACCACGGCAACGCCGATCCAACACGTCATCATCGTGATCGGAGAGAATCGCAGCTTCGATAATCTCTTTGCAACTTATCAGCCGCGCGACCCCACACAGCACGTTTTGAACCTGCTCTCCGAAGGCATTGTGACTGCTTCCGGCGGTCCCGGCCCCAACTTTGCCGCAGGGGCACAGCACGAAGCCTCCGACACCAGCGTCTATCAGATCAGCCCGACGCAGACCGGCAGTTACACCAATCTGCCTCAGCCGAGTACGACGGTAGGCGCACGCATCTTTGCGCCCGCGAAGATTCCGTCGTATCTATCGTTCATCTTTGGGCCCTCGATCACCTCGGATCCAGGTCTGTTGGACAGCGATCAAAAGCTGCTGAGCGATGGCGGAATTTTTCCCCTGATACCTCTCATTCCCGACCCACGCTTTCCCAGCAAATTGCCGAATGGCCCGTTTCCGATCACTCAATACCTCCAATATTCCGACACCGGGGGCGACCCGGCGCACCGCTTTTATCAAATGTGGCAGCAGATCGACTGCAGCGCGGCCACCATGACCAGTGCCAACCCGAGTGGGTGCATGCACGATCTTTATCCGTGGATGGCCACGACCGTGGGCTGGGGCGCGATTATAGAAAACACGCCGCCACCCTCGCCATTCACCGAGCAGACGACATGGCAGGGTTCAGTCTCCATGGGTTTCTACAACATGGCTGCGGGGGATGTCCCCTATTTTGCTCTTCTGGCCAACCAGTACACTCTTGCGGACAATTATCATCAGTTCATCCTCGGCGGCACGGGACCAAACTCCATCGCTATCGGAACGGCCGACCCGTTGGTCTACAGCGATGCCAACGGTGATCCAAGCACTCCGCCGGTGGACCAAATGGAGAACCCGAATCCGTATCCTGGGACTAACAACTGGTACCAGCAAGACGGCTTTGCGCTTTCAGATCCCGGGAACACCAGCAACGCTGCCTATACCAACTGCTCCGATGCTACCCAACCTGGCGTAACAGCCATCATTAGTTACCTCAACCTGCTGCCATACAAACCATTCAACTCCGGCGATTGCGCCCCCGGAGCATACTACCTGTTAAACAATCAAAATCCTGCGTATCTCCGCGACGGGACGCTGCGGGCGGACCAGAGCTACAGTGTGGGACCGTCCTCAACGCGCACCATCGGCGACGAGCTTTCTGCCGCTGGTATCTCCTGGAGATATTATGGCGAAGGATTCAGTCCGAAGGACTCTGACCCGCTCTATTCGCATTACTGCGACATCTGCAATCCGTTCCAGTATTCGAAATCCATCATGACCAGCGAATTGAGAAATAATATTCAGGGGCTTACGGATTTCTATCGCGACGTGCAGAACGGCACGCTGCCTGCTGTCTCATTTATAAAGCCGGACGACCTTCTGGATGGACATCCCGG
>JBDTLH010000318.1:0-4467 GCA_039934875.1 Acidobacteriaceae bacterium
AGGAGAATCCCACTCTCTCCGCCATGATTTTTGCTTGGAACGGTCTCCTTCTGTGCTGCCACCGCTAATCGCTGTTGTGCGAAAAATGCGTCACTCAGGCAAATTGCCGCTATAGACGAACGGCGCATTCGCGAGGTATGATGCCGAAGATCACAAACCAGGTCTCTCCTGAATCTTCTATCCGCATGAAGCGGCATGTCGGCCCCACAAATCTATTTCACGAAGAGGAACGCCAATGCAAGGTATTCTCCCCAATTTTTCTTTCCGTATGCTTCGCCGGTTTTCTATCGCGACGCTGTTTGCCCTCGCCGCCATCTCGCTTGGCGCGCAATCAGCCTCTCCGCTGCTCAAACTCAGCACAGACACATTCAATAATCCGGAGAGCAGGCATCGTAGCGAAGTCGAACCGCAAACGGCAGCCTGGGGTAGCACTGTAGTCGCAGCATTTCAGGTAGCGCGAGTCTTCGATGGCGGAGGCGCCGACATCGGATTCGCTACATCCACCAATGGTGGTTTGTCGTGGACGAGCGGATTGCTTCCCGGCCTCACCACTCACTATCAAGGCGGCAGCTTTTCCGCAGCCAGCGATGCGTCCGTGGCTTATGACGCGAAGCACCGCGTGTGGCTGATCTCAAGCTTGCCCATCCAGAACAATAACGGAGAGGCGGTAGCCACCAGCCGCTCCATCGACGCCCTCACCTGGAGCACGCCGGTCATTGTGGATTCCAGCGGGACCGACGATAAGAATTGGATCGCCTGCGACAACACCGTGAGCAGCCCCTACTACGGCCACTGCTACACCGAATGGGATGAGCCGGGACTGGGAGACATAGTCTTCATGAGCACCTCCACCGACGGCGGGCTGACCTGGGGCCCTGGGAAGCCTACGTCGGACCGGGCGAGCGGACTGGGCGGGCAACCGGTGGTGCAACCCAACGGCAAGGTGGTAGTGCCGATCGATGTGTTCGGGGGAATGGGAGTATTCAGTTCGACAGACGGGGGCGCAAGCTGGGGCTTGCTCACGACCATTGCGAACCAGAATTTCCGCGGTGAAGATGGAAATCTGCGCAGCCCCGGGCTGCCTTCCGCGGCCACAGATCATTCGGGAAAAATTTATGTGGTATGGCCCGATTGCAGCTTCCGCACTGGCTGCAATACCGACGATATCGTGCTCAGCACTTCAATTAATGGGACCACCTGGAGCAGTCCCGTCCGCATCCCCATCGATCCGCTGTCCAGCACGGTGGACCACTTCATTCCGGGACTCGGCATTGACCCTGCGACTTCAGGAAGCACGGCTCACCTGACGATAACCTACTACTACTATCCTGTGGCGAGTTGCGGGAATGCGTGCCGGCTATTCGTGGGATACACCAGTTCGGCGGATGGCGGAGCGACCTGGACGAGTGGCAGGTCACTGGCGGGTCCGATGCAGTTGAGCTGGCTGCCTGGCTCGCAGAATGGGCAAATGGTGGCCGACTACCTGTCCGTGGCGTATAGCAATGCAAAAGCCTTCGGCGTGTTTGCTGTCGCGTACCCGCCCACCGGGCAATTGCTGAATGAGGCGATGTACACGACCAGAACTCCGCTGGTGCATGCTCCAAACGAACCGGTCTTGAGCTCCGCCGGCGAGAAGCCTTTACCTGGCGTGAAAGGCCGTTATCAATGGAAGTTCTACGACGATGAAGGCCAGTACCCGATACCCCAAGGATTGCAGAAGCCGCCGCTGAAGCGCTGAAGCCGGGGATTGAGGGCTCAGAACCCACAAAAATCGGTTCGAACCTTACTTCACCCCATTGGCGGGGTTCCACGAACCCTGCAGCTTGCGGACATAGAGGATCTGGCCGGTATGGTAGGCGTTATGGGTCGAGATGTGCGCGATGGTTGCCGCGCCCTTGGCCAGGGTGGCGTCATCGGCTTGCTCCACGAATTGCTCCAGCGAGGTGAGCACGGCATCGAGATCGTGGACGGTTTTGCTCCATGTCGCAGCGTCAAAATCGTTGAAGGTCTCATCGTTGTTGCTGGGAGCGGCAGACTGCTTTTCGCCCTTAAGCTGGGCGAGGGAGCGGGCATTCCAGAAGAGCAGGTGATAGGCGAGCATACCGACCGAATGATTGGCGTCGGGGTCAAGTTTGCCGGCGGCGTTGAGCGGGACCCATTTGGCTTGCTCGGGCGTCAGGCCGGCAACCGCAGCGTTCACCGGCACAAACCACTCCGCCGTATCGTGCGTGGAGCGTAACTGCGAGAGCAGAATGCTGCGCAGTGTGGCCGGAGGAGCGGCAGGCTTGGAGGGCGCCGGCGATTGCGCAAAAACCATCGGGACGGAGAGAATGAAAACCAAAAGGTGCCGAATGGACATGAGGCCTCTCAGAGACAGCATTGGAGTGATACAAGGATACATGGAGCAGCTTAATTTTGCCCGCTGAGATAGGAAACTCCTCAAAACCCCAGAAACACCGGCTCCGGCTGCAACACAATGCCGAACTTCTCCTCCACCGCCGACTGCACCTGCTTAGCAAAATGTTGGACATCTTCGGCGGTCGCCCCACCCCGGTTCACCAGCGCGAGCGTGTGCTTGGACGAGATGCCGACCGTACCCTCGCCGTATCCGCGATAGAAGCCCGACTGCTCCACCAGCCACGCCGCCGAGAGCTTAACGTCCTCCTCCGCCGCGGGATAGACTGCGTAGGGCTTGCCGACTGCATCCAGCGCCGGCTTTAGCATCTCGAATTCGGCACTCCCGAGAACCGGATTCTTAAAGAATGATCCGGCGCTATGGCAGTCCGGGTCTCCCGCTTGCAGCAGCATTCCCTTCGCCGCCCGAATCTGCCGCACTACCTCCCTCACTTGTTCAAGCGATGGTTTAACATTCGAGGTAAAGTGATGCTTTAGGTCGGTGTAGCGGATCATCGCAACCCCATTCGGCGTCAATTTATACGTCACCGACAACACGATATGTCGGTCCCGCTCGATAGAGTTGAAGATGCTCGTCCGATAAGCAAACCCGCATTGGGCAGCGCTCAGGGTAACAAATTCTTTCGCCCCCCGGTCATAGGCGCGCACCTCTACAATGGTCTCCGCCACCTCCTGCCCATAAGCCCCCACGTTCTGCACCGGCGTACCCCCCACCAGCCCCGGAATCCCACTTAGGCACTCGATTCCGGCACAGTTGCGCGCCACCGCGTGGGCGACAAACCCGTCCCAATCCTCGCCCGCCGCGACCGTAAACTGACGCTGGGCGCCCACCTGCTCCTCGCGGATGCCACGTGTAGCCAGATGCACCACCATCCCCTGCCATCCGGTGTCGCAGATAATCAGGTTGCTGCCGCCCCCCAGCACGAAAACCGGCAAGGTATGCTGCCACGCAAAATCAAGCGCCTCCAGCAGCTCCGCTTCAGAGGATATCTCGGCGAAGTAGCGCGCCGGTCCTCCCACCCCAAATGTCGTCAGCGGTCCCAGCGGAACATGTTCGCGCACCTTCACTATTTCAGGTTAGCAGAGGCCGCCGGGTGGTTTCCGCGAGGAGTTTTGCTGGGGAATAGAATTTGAGCTGTGAGAGTATTGGTACTTTGCGTTCTGTTGGCCTCGGCGGTCTTTTTACCCGCGCAGAGCACTGCGGGCGTGGTTCGGAAAATATGGCTGGAGCGATCCTGCGCACTACATCGGGCATGAAGCGCCCGCCAGCGTTTTCCTGCAATATGGACGCAAGGATGAGCCCTCTCCCCCCGGCAATGAAACATCAGTTCTCTCTGTTCAGCGCTCCGAAGCAACTGGCGTTTTACGATGCGGGGCATGCCTTGAACTCCGCTGCGCGCAGAGACCGGGCGAAATGGCTGCAGGAGCACTTGCAGTTGGACAGGGTAGATGTGGCCGCGTTGAGCAGGATCCCACAGCTAAAGTAAAGATGCAGGCCGACTGTTAGAATAGAGATGTAGAGAAATTGGAGGTATGCCATGTATCCAGAGATGATGATTGCGCCCATGCGCCAGGAGCTGTCGCAACTGGGAATCAAAGAGACCCGCACCGCCGCAGAAGTGGAGCAAGCGGCGGCGCAGCCGGGTACGACCATGATCGTCGTCAACTCCATCTGCGGATGCGCGGCAGGGAAGATGCGTCCCGGCGTCGCCATGGCTTTGCAGAACCAGGTCAAGCCCGACAACATCGTAACCGTATTCGCAGGCCAGGACCGCGACGCCACCGAACAAGCTCGCGTCTATTTCGCCGGCTTTCCGCCCAGTTCGCCCGCCATCGGCATTCTGCGCGACGGAAAACTGGTGTACATGATGCAACGCTCTGATATCGAAACCCGCCCTGCGCCCGCCATTGCACAGGAACTGGTCCGCGCCTTTCAAACCCACTGTGCCAAAGCCAGTGTGTAATTGTGGTGCGCCAAAGCGCCTAGGATCGCTCTAATTGCGCAGGAGAATCAGCAAAAGCGCGCCATGACGGGCTTGGATCAGCCCATGT
>JBDTLH010000319.1:0-17913 GCA_039934875.1 Acidobacteriaceae bacterium
TGTTTGCAAAGTGATCGAAAATCTTTGGTAGCGCTAACGGGAATCGAACCCGTGTTTTAAGATTGAGAATCTCACGTCCTAACCCCTAGACGATAGCGCCACTCTCAATAATCAATTTTAACAAATGGCTAAATGCCGAGCTTCTTCACTTCATCGTTGTAATACTTGCGGTAAAGGATGTCCCACTCTTGCGACCCTTCGGGGATGATCCTCGCCTGCGACTCTATCTTCAGCCGCGCGCTCTTGTCCATGCGCTCTTCGTCATTGAGCAGAGCTTCCAGAATGTCGCGCGCCTTCTGCCGGATGGTGATCGGGTCCTCGATGAAATCCACTTCATCGATCTTGATGGCGGCCTCAATCGCGCGGGAGAGTTTATTGAGTTTATCGCGCGTGATTCTCACAGCACCGCCTTATATTTCTGGACGAGCTGCAGCTTCACCTTCTTGAACATCTCCTGGTAGCTTGCCCCTGACATGCGCATCTCCTCGGAGTAGGCATCGAGGATAAGGCGCACCTCGTCGTTGATGCGGTCCTCGAGCGAGAGTTCCTCGGTCAAGTTGTTCGCAATCCGTTCCGCGACCAGTTGCTGATTTTTGGTCTCGATCATCTCGGTGGCAACCAGCTTTTTCACCAGCTCGCGCCCCAGATATCTGACATATTCCTTAGAGAAGATCATCGTTCGTGGGTAATATTCGAGTGTAGCAGAAGCAAAGGGGCTAGGTGTGAGGTGTTAGGTTTTAGGGGATAAGCTCTCTGGCTTCCGGTCTCTTCTGCTAACACCTAGCCCCCAGCACCTAGCCCTAGATCTTCACCAACTCCTCTTGCTCGCGGCCGGTCACCACCGCTTTGCCATTCTCGATCAGCACGTTCACCTCGCTGCGCACCCCGAAGTCGCCGCGAAAATAGATCCCCGGCTCGACCGAGAAGCAGGAGTTGGGCAGCACCTGCCGCGTGTCCTTGGTCTCGATGTTGTCCATGTTGGCGCCGTTGCCGTGCACGTCGCTCGAGCCGATGGAGTGTCCCGTGCGGTGGAAGAACTCATCGACATAGCCCTTCTCGCGAATCAGGTTGCGCGCCGCATCATCCACCTGCCATCCCTCCAGCTTCTGCCCGGCATCGAACGCCGATTTCGCCTTGGCGACCGCGGCCTTGCGGGCATCGCGCACGATCGCGAATATCTCCTGATGGCGCGCGGTTGGCGCTCCCACCATCCCTGTCCAGGTGATGTCGTAGTAGGCGTTGCGCTCATCGCCCAGCTTGCGCCCCCACATGTCGAGCAGCACAAAATCCCCCTCGCGGATAGGCAGCGAGTCCTCCGCGCTGGGGCTGTAGTGCGGATCGGCACTGTGGGCATTCACTCCCACAATGGGATTTTCGTCGGTCATGTTCTCGCGCCGAAACGCCTCGCGAATGAACTGCGCAATTCCGTATTCGTGTGCCCCGCCCTTGCGGACGCGGCGGCCGATCTCGTCGAAAGCGGCGGCCATGATCTTGTCCACGCTGTCGCGCGCCGCGTAATGGCTGGCGATCTGCGCCGCCGACCAGGTCGCCTCGAACTGCGCCACCAGGTCTCCCGAGCTGACGATCTTCTTTCCAAAGCTCCGCAGCAGCTCAATCGTCCCCGCATCCACCAGCCCTATATAGGGGATGAGATTGTCCGGCGAATACTGCATGGCAAGCGTGGTGTGGGGCGCGGTAATCTCCCGCAAGTGCTGCTGTTGTTCTTGCCACGAGGAGTAAGAACGCGTCCCACCGGGCAGCGTATCCAGGTGATGCGACTCGATGTTGTGCACCAGCTTCTGCGGCTCGCCCTGGGCGGGGATGAGGTAATACCAACGCCGCGTCACATGCAGGTGCTCGCTCAATCCGAGGACGCGATAGGCAATGGGATCGCGATGATGATGGTCGTAGAAGAGCCAGGCGTCAAAGCCGTTTTCCCGGAGGGCGGTTTGGATGGCGGAGAGGTCCATGGAGAGATTATAGGGGTACTTCAATGACCACTGCGGCACGGAAGAGGACAAGGACAGTTGCGGGCTTAATGGAGGGAACGATTGAGTGCGGTAATGTGGAAATCCAGGCAAGTGTTAGGCTGACGATGCATGAATAACGAGAGCGAGTCACGGGCCCCGATGCTCGTTGGGGCTGGGATTGGGCTTAGTTACGGATTGCTGTTCCGCATTGGCAGCGCATTCCCCAAGTCTCCGATAGCTTCATCTCTGGTTGTGATGTCTTGGGCATTTCTGTTTTTTGTTCCGTTCGCGATGGGATTTGTGACTTCGTTCTGGATGGAACGTAGGCGTCGCTATCGCTTGGCTGATTGGATGCTCGCACCGTTGCTGCCAATCATTTTCGCCGGACTTGCCGCGGTGCTTGTAAACCTTGAGGGTTATATCTGTTTGGTTTTCTTCCTCCCGCTAGGAATCATTTTGGGAGTACTCGGAGGCTTGATCGGAGGATTGACCGCGCGACAGCTTTCTAAGCTCAGAGGGCAGGCTGTGTTTGCCTGCGTTATGGTGTTGCCACTGGTAGTGGGGTTCGGCGAGCAGGGGCGATCTCAGCAGGAGGTGCGCAGAGTGGAGAGCACGATTGAAATCGAGGCAGCGCCTGATGTGGTGTGGCGCAATATCGAACGAGTGCCCGCGATCGCTCCAAAGGAGTTGCCGAAGACGTGGACGCAGCGCATCGGATTCCCACGTCCTATTGAGGCGACCCTGTCCTATGAGGGACTCGGCGGAGTACGGCACGCAACCTTTGAGCGCGGCGTGCTATTTATTGAGACCGTAGATGTCTGGGAGCCGGAGCGCAAACTGGCGTTCTCGATTCATGCCGACAAAATCCCGGCAACTGCGCTCGATGAACACGTGACGATTGGCGGCAAGTACTTCGATGTGTTGCACGGGGAATACCGGACCGAACCGTTGGACGCGGCGCGTGTGCGCTTGCATCTTGTGAGCGAGCATCGCGTCTCCACCGATTTCAACTGGTATGCCCATCTTTGGACGGATGCGGTCATGCGCGATGTGCAAAGAGAGATATTGCAGGTCATTCGCAAGCGGTGTGAAAAAAAATGAGGTCTGCTCTGGTACCTTATTTCCCCTTCAATACTTAGCCTCTCGCGCCATCTTTTCCACATGGAAATCCGCAGGGTGCTATTGACAGCATACTTATGATGGTTATATCTGTCGGTCCGCCAAGAGCACGCTCTCTGACAATCTGACCACACGCTGCGGACAGCGTTACGACGGCGATTCCTTCCGCCAGCAAAAATTATCGAGCGCTCGTCGCTTTATGGAAGAAGCATCATGGCTGAGATTCTGACTACAGACAAGGAAATCGAGCGCGTAGCATGCGCCAAACAGATGCCGGAGGAGCCTGCTGCGACGATCGTGCGTCAAATCGGAGATCACGGGTAAACGGTGTTTTTCCCGCAGGCTGTGAAGCGCGTCAGGTGGCCAGCTCCGGGGTGGCGTCGAGCAGGGTGCGGGTGTATGCGTGGCGCGGGGCCGAGGTGATTTGGTCGGTGGCTCCGAGCTCGACGATCTCTCCCTGGCGCATGACGGCGATGCGGGTCGAGAGATAGCGCACAATGGGCATGGAGTGGGAGATGAACAGATAGGTGAGTTTGCGTTCCCGCTGCAGCTCGCGCAGCAGATTTACCACCTGCGCGCCGACGCTGACGTCGAGCGCGGAGACGGGTTCATCGAGTACGAGGAAGCGCGGGTTGAGGCAGAGGGCGCGGGCGATGCCGATGCGCTGGCGCTGGCCTCCGGAGAACTCGTGGGGGAGGCGGGCGAGCGCGGATTCTTCGAGTCCGACGGCGCGCATCAATTCGCGGGCGCGGGCGGTTCGCTGCCGCGCAGTCGTGCGTTCATGGATCACCTGTGGTTCGGTGACGATCTGGGCGACGGTCATGCGCGGGTCGAGGGAGGCGAAGGGATCCTGAAAGACGACCTGCATCTGGCGGCGGAGGGCGCGCATTTCACCGGGGGAGGCAGCGAGCACGTCGCGTCCGTCGAAGTGGATGGAGCCGGAGGTGGGAGGGATGAGCCGGAGAATCATGCGTCCGGTGGTGGATTTACCGCAGCCGGATTCTCCGATCAGGCCGAGGGTCTCGCCTTCCGCGATGTCAAAGCTGATGCCGCGCACCGCGTGGACCTGCGTGCCTCCGCTGAAGAGGCCGGTGGGAGTGTAGGTTTTGCTTAGGTTGCGGACGGAGAGGAGCATGGGAACAGCTTAATGCTATTCATTATGCGTGACGGCAGCGGAAATGAAAGATCTCTGCGAGTGGAGACTCGAGGAGGCAAAGGTCCGTTTCAATGCTGGCTACTTTGACGGATGCGTGTATCTGTGTGGATACGTAGTTGAACTGGCTCTGAAAGCGATGATCTGCAAGAATTTGCAGGTTGCGAAATTTCCGCCGGAATCCTATTTTGAAACGCACGTTTTTGACCGGCTGCTTTTGCTCGCAGGATTGAAGGGAGAACCGGACCGCTTCCCCGGCCCAATACGCAACAACATGAATCTGATCACCACATGGAGGTCTGAGATCAGGTACCATTCGCGTGGCGGATTCGTCGAGGTGGAAGGTGTCGGCGGTGCCCACGGCGAGGTGTATTTTGCCGCGCAGATATTTGCCCGCTTGCGCCATTCGCGGGTGACTTTGCGGGCAATGTCGTAGTGCTCGCTCCAATATTTCACCACCCCGGGATCGATATCGCCGGTGGTGCGGTTGAACATCTGCATGGGCGCGCCGCTGAGACTGAAACGAACAGGTCGATCTCCCGCAGAATACTAATGTTGCCTCATCCCCCGATATGCACCATGCTTCGGCTTGGCTTCAAGAACCCCGGTTCCCCAATATGATGCCGCGCCTCTTTCTGATCGGCGACATGCTGGATATAATCGCGCAACTCCCCATCTGACGCGCCGCCTCGCATGCGGCCGTAGAGATCGTGGTCCACTTGCGAAAACAGGCAGGTGCGTATCTTCCCATCCGAAGTCAAGCGCACCCGCGAACACGCACCGCAGAAGGGATTCGATACAGGCGCGATGATACCGATCTCTCCGACGCCGTCGGCGAAGGTGAAGCGACGCGCGGTTTCGCTCGCCACATTGGCATGGAGCGGATGCAATTCCATCCCCGCGCTGGCGTAGGCGGCAAGAATCTGCTGCATGGTAATCACGACGTTGGGACTCCAGACGCGGTCTTCTTCGAGCGGCATAAACTCGATGAAGCGCACGATCACTCCTTCACGTCGCGCGAACTCTCCGAACGGAAAGATTTGATCTTCATTGAAGCCGCGTAGCAGCACGCAATTCACCTTCACTGGACCGAGCCCTGCCGCCTTTGCCGCCCGTACTCCAGCGAGCACCTGATGGAAGCTGCCGGGGACGCGGGTAATGCGCGCGAAGATTTCCGGATCGACGGCATCCATGCTGACCGTCACGCGACTGAGCCCGGCGGATTTCAAACCCTCTGCCATCGATTCCAGCAGGTGGCCATTGGTGGTAATTGCGATGTCCAGCTTCTCGCCGCGCAAGGTGCGCATTGCCGACAGCTCGCGCGTGAAGTCCACGACATCGCGGCGCAGCAGCGGCTCTCCACCGGTAATTCGTACTTTCTCGATTCCCAGCGAGACGAAGATGCGTACCATGCGCAGATAATCAGCCAGCGCCAGCTCAGGATATTGCGCCCCGTCTTCGCCCGTCCTGCAATAAACGCACTTATAGTTGCAGCGGTCGGTGATGGAGACCCGCAGGTCGGTGATCTCGCGTCCGTGTTTGTCGCGTAAAGGCATGATGGCGGGGCTTGTGTCTCGGCAAGCAAGCACCGCGCCATACACCGGAGTGTCAGGGCGGGAGCCTTCTTTCCAAACACGGGAGGATGGGCAGTTCCCCGCACATCCCTAAACGCCTGCCGCTCCCGGTATCCCGTACGGAGTTGCAGGTCGAAAGCCTTATAAGCATTATATGTTTCTGCACGCCACAAGGATGCAAAGGAATGCTAGTCTGGTTCCTTCCTTATGCGATATTGCCGATTTCTTACTCCACAAGGCCCGCAGTATGGGGCGGTCGAAACCGTTAACGGGAGCGACACCATCACCCGCCTGTTGCCCGCTTTTGCAGAGGATGTTGGTTGTGTCTTGAGCGGCGCGGAATTTGCCGCCGTGCCATTGAAGGATGCCTGGTTGCTGCCGCCGGTCTTGCCCAGCAAAATCATCTGCGTGGGCCGCAACTATCGCGCACACGCCTCAGAGCTAGGTAACGAGGTTCCGTCGGAGCCGCTGCTCTTCTTCAAGCCGCCCTCCGCCATCATCGGCAACGGAGAGGCGATCGTGCGTCCCAAAATATCGCAACGGGTGGACTACGAGGGCGAACTTGGCATCGTCATTGGCAAGCGCTGCTCCAAGCTCGCGCAAGAGGAAGACGTACGCGAATATATTCGGGGATATACGGTGGTGAACGATGTGACCGCGCGCGACTTGCAGAAAAAAGATTCGCAATGGGCGCGCGCCAAGGGCTTTGACACCTTCTGTCCGGTTGGGCCTGTTGTCACCGATGAGATCGAACCCTTTGCCGGCGTGGAGCTGACGACGCGGTTGAATGAGGAGGAGAAGCAGCGCGGCAACACCGGCGATTTCATCTTTGATATTCCCACTATGCTCCGCTACATCTCAGCGATATTCACCCTTGAGCCAGGAGACCTGATTGCCACCGGGACACCGTCCGGTGTCTCTCCGATGCAGGCCGGCGATGTGGTGGAAGTCACGGTAGAGGGGATCGGGACGCTGCGCAACACCGTGGCTTGAGCTGCGCTAGAGCCGCTCGACGCCGTGAAAACGCTCCCAGTCCATGCGCGGGACCTGCTTGCCGTCGTCGATGTAAACCGGCGCGAAGCGGGCGTTCCAGGCCACTTCCGTGGCGACATAGGAGCTGCGGCTGTGCACGGTTTCGGAGAAGGTTTCATCAATAGCGGTCAGCAGGATGAAAAATTCCGCCTGCGACTCGATAAGCTGCCGCTGGTCCCACCCATACAGCGGGCTGTTCTCGTCGATGGGGTGGACCACTGTCCACGCCAAAGGGAAAAAAGACACCTTCTCGCGCTCCAGACGCAGGTTGTGGAACTTGCGGGTGCGCACCCCGTCGTAGGTTTCGAAGCGGCTTAGTGAAATCTTGGCTGCGACCTCGATCAACTGGCTGTCGCGCTTGTTGACAATGCGGAACATCCAGCCGCTAATGCCGCGGTAGGGAGCGACTACGGAGTTGCGGCTGAAGGCGATCTCCATGTGCGGGCGGGAGAAGCGGGCGAAGATGAGGCCGGTCGCGACCGCGAAACTGAGCAATCCGGTGATCGCCTCTGCGGTGACCAGCAGATTCGCCGGCAGGCCGACGGGAACGATGTTGCCGAAGCCGATGGTGGAGAAGGTATCGACGCTGAAGAAGAAGGCACGCGCGAAAGCTGACAGGCCGGAATTGCCATTGAGCGCCGCGGGGCCACAGAGCAGATAAAAACCGGCGAAACTGAAATTGATAACAAAATAACCGGCGAGGATCAGCACGAAGAACTGGGGCCACGTCATCGACACCAATCCGCGATAGCTGAAGAGGCGTTCAAACCAGCGGGTCTCGCGCCGCTCCACATTGAAGCTGCCGTCGCGGTTGAGCAGGCGCAGTCCCTGCCGCTGCGAAAGCAGCGATCCAAAGCCGAGATCGCGGCTCTCTTCCTCCGGATTGAAGACGGGTTTCATTATCGCTTCGGGCCTCTCGTTTTCTGGTCGCTGGCTCAGGCTCGGCCCCGAACTTTAGCCCACCACCAGCGCACACCCACCAGCAAAAAGCGCCAATCGTGAAAGAACTCGGGAGGCTTCCCCTCAAAGGCGTGACCGATGAACTGCAGCGCCCATCCGAGAGCAAATAAGAGCGCGGGCCAGCGCCACCCAAGGTGCGGCAGCGGCGCGGCTATCAGCCAGGCCACAGAGACCGCGATCATGGGGATCCCCGGCATATGGCAGAGGCGGTTAACCGGATGCTGATGACTGCTCGAGTATTGCGCGACCCACTGTGCACTGCCGCGGTCTCGTAACATCGCTCCTCCTGACGACCCATAGCCAACAATTGATGGCTGGTAGGGGTAAATGATAGATGATAATTGAGGGGGGCGACATGCTGATACGTTTCGAGAGTGCCCTGGCCGTGCGGCCCGCAGCGGATGCTGCCGATGCTATCGGTGCGTGGGAGCTGGTGAGCCAGGCCCAACAACCCGACGCCGGCGCAGGATGGCTGATTCCGCAACCGGCGCACTCCGCCCTTGCCGGGGAGATCGCCGCGAAGCTGCGGACCGACTTTTTTCCCGGTCTAAACCAAAAGGTACTGCGCTCGATCTCGCTGCACGACGCGGGCTGGAGTGCATTTGACGCCGGCCAGATTGTCAGTGCTCGGGAGTTCGCCGCGCAGTTTCATCCGGTGAGTTTTGTTGCGGAGAAGCCGGAGATATACCTGGCGGCCTGGACAGACTCAATTGAGTTGGCGGAGAAAGGCTGCGCTGAGTGCGGTTATATGGTGAGCCGTCACTTCGCTGCCCTGGCCAAGGATGCGAACCGGCAAGTAACGCAGTTTCATGATCGGGAGATCAGGCGGCAGCAGCGGTTGGAGCGGGCTTCGGGAAAGCCGCATGAGGAGTTGGAGCGGCTGTGGCATGCTCTCCGTTTTTGCGACCTGCTCTCGCTTTTCTTGTGCTGCAACATCGGGTTGAGCCCGGGCGCTGAGGTGCGGTTCGGAGATTATGTCATGGGGCGCGAACAGGATGATTTCGTATTCCGCGGCAATTCGCCGATGCGGGAGCGGACCGAGTTTACCTTCTCCGGCGTCACCTTCGGGGGCAAGAGCGGCGGCGGATGGTTCAACTCGGTTGTGCGCTAAGACTGAACCCCGAATCTCGCACATTGGGAGACATCTGGGCACATATGCGGGGCAAAACGGCCGGCCGCGGAGCAGAAGAGGCGGCTAACCCGAGGCACTTTGGCTTCAGCCCGTGCCTCCCGCTCTCAAATCCGACTAAGGTAACACCTTAGAAACGAGGCTAAGGTGTTTCCCTCTGCTGCGGAGATCATCGATAGCTCCAACGGTGATCTGCGGCGACCTCGGTGACTTGGGTAGGCCACCCCGAAAAGCTGATCCTGCGGAGATCATCGATAGCTTGAACGGTGAACTGCGGCGATCTCGGTGATTTGGGGTATGCCACCCCGAAAACCTGAGTTCAAAGCTGCGCCCACGGCCTTATGGTGATCTGCGGCGATCAAAGGGGATCGGCAAGGCACATTTTTGGCTGATTGGCTCCGCTGGTTGGTTCGGCTGATGCCTACATCCGCAGGGCGAGCTCACGCAGCAAAGCGGCGATCGAGCGGTCCCAGAAGCGCCACGTGTGCGCTCCCGGGAATTCATGGTATTCATACCCCACGTGAAGATCGCCCATCATGCTCACGAGCTCGCGACTGCTGTGCAGCAGTGGATCATCCGCCCCGCAACTCACGAAGAAATAGGGGAGTTGTGCGGTATCTGCCTGGGCCAGCAGAACGTAATCGTCGTTCTGTGGGTCTTTCTGCGAATCGAAGTGCGGGCCGAAGGCCAGTCGCGCGGTGGTCCAGCGGCTGGGATAGCGCGTCACATCAAGCGCCGAACTGAAGCCGCCGACCACGGCAAACTTCCGCGGATCGCGCAATCCAGCCTTGATCGCGCCATATCCGCCCATCGAGAGCCCTGCGATGAAGCGACTATCGCGGCTCTTGAGGGTGCGATACCGGGTATCTACCGCAGCGATCAAGTCATTGAAAACATAGTCCTCATATCGATTGCGCGGGTCCGCGAGCGAGTTGGTGTACCAGCTATCATCGGCCTCCGGCATGATGATGATGAGTGGCAGGGGGCGCGCGTAGTCGGCGACGCGGGTGTTGGCGAGCCAGTCGTTTTCGCTGCCGAAGAGGCCATGTAGCAGGTAGAGGACGGGATAGGACCGTTGTGAGGCCTCATAATCCGCCGGAAGAATAAGGCAGTAGCTCATCTCGCGTTTAAGCGCCGCGCTGAGGAAGGAATGGTGGGTGGCGCAGGTCGGGCTTGGCACGGAGCCGGCGGGGCGGGGCTCGATCGGGGATACGGGTGGAGCTTGTCCCGGTCGCGCCAGCGCGAGCGAGGGAAGCAAACACAACACCGCGAAGGAGATGCTAAGAACACTCATAGGCCTGCAATTCTGCCGCATTAGACTGTCTTATGTAAATACAATGACTGCACATGCCTAATTTGACTCGAACTTTAAAGGCGCAAGAGTTGGGAGCTTTGGGGACTGGCAATTCATCGGCGGCGACTGCGCGAAAGTGGATGCGGGCGAGCCGGTTCGAGTTCCGCTGGCGCCTTGTGATAATGCTGGTGATCTTTGCGGGCTGCTTCGCGGCATCCGCCTGGCAGTCGAACGGGCATCTTGGATACTTGTGGATACTGATCACGACCTGGATGTCGAAGCTCGACCGGTTCACCAACGAGACCAACTCTCTGATCTTGAAGGTGGCGGTTTCGGCGCTGGTGGTGGTGTCGGCGGCCCTGCGTACCTGGGCGGCGGCATATCTCGATAGCTCGGTGGTGCAGGCTGGCGCGGTCCAGACGGAGCTGGTGGTGGCGGCGGGCCCCTATGCGTATATGCGCAATCCGCTGTATCTGGGCACGATACTGCTGGCATTGTCGCTGGCGCCGATGAACGGCCCTGGGGAGGGGCTGGCGCTGGTGGTGTTGGTTGTGCTATTTGCAATGCGGCTCATCCGGCGCGAAGAATTGGAGCTGGCGGCAGTGCAAGGAAGGGAGTACCTGCAATATAAGTCGGCGGTCCCCGCTCTGTTTCCAAAATTGCCGAACCGCGCGGTGATTATCGGAGCGGCGCGTCCGCAATGGCGACAGGCGTTTCTGGGTGAGATATTTCCCTGGGTAATGGCGGCGGGAGTGATCGGATACGCTGTGACCTTCCGCGCCGAATGGCTGGGGCGGGCGGCGCTGATCGGCCTGGGCTTGAGTTTCGTTGTGCGCGCGCTGCGCGGGCTACGTTAACGGCCGATTTCGAGGCTAATGCGGATCGCCTGGTTTCACTTCGCTGTAACCGGTCACCTTGGCATCCACATGCGTCACCTCGAAATCTGAATTCTTGAGCGACACGGCAATGTTTCTCTTGAAAAAGTAGAGTGCCCGAACATAGAACTCGGTACCGAAGCTGGAAGGGAACCATACGCCGTCTTGCTGCCGCGCATAGGTTACGCTGAAGCCGATCCCCGGCACGTCCGTGCCCAGCATCGTGCGCACCAGCAAGGGCAATTTCTTCGATAGTTTGGTCTCCACAAAGACCGGCTGGAAATCCTGTTCATCGATGAAGGCCTCTCCTGCCCAGTCGATGTCCGTCTGGTCTTTGGGTCGAAAGTCGATGTGATAGACGCTGCGCTTGTTCAACACCTGGCGCCCGGCGAGACGGAAGGCATACTGCTTCTGTTGTGCGCTGGTCAGCGGAAACAAGTCTTTGTCGATTCCGTCTTTGCTGGCCCCCTCGGAATCCAAATTGATCGTTACTCCCAAATGCCCAGAGTTATCGATGTCGTCTCTTTCAGCAGCCTTACCAGTGAGATCATCGCGAAAGCTTCTCACCAGCTCCGCGTCTATGCTGCCGGACTCGGGAACCGGCTCTTTGTCATAGAAGAGGTACTTGCCGTGCTTGAGATAGCGGCCGGTCAGTTTCTTGAGCGTAGAGCTGGAACTCCTGGAGGTCGGAGCCACGGTGTAGTCCGCCGTCTCCTCGCGCAGCAGCTTACCGTGGGAGTTCCCGCTGACCACGTGAATGTGTTGCGAGTACACATAGTGGCTGCGCAATACTTCGGCGCGGTCCTGGTTCGCCGCCACCCTTGCCATGATCTCATCCGCAGTCAGAGCTGCGGGCCCGCCCGCCGGGGCAGATTCTTGAGCGAAGGCCAATGCCGCGAGCGACGCGAACAGAAGAATTGGAAGGTAGAGCAGCCGAGACATAAAGCACCTTAAAAGACATACGATCCGACCGCGCACAAAGTTCCCCCATCTCACGCAGGACAGTTGCAGTTTTGAGCGCTGACCCTGGAATCGCGCGCAAGTCTCAACGGGGCAATGGTCTCGAATCTGACAGGGGGAAAGGAGCAAGACTACTGTGGCACTCATTTCTTTTTAGAAACGTGTTGCTTGCTGTTCGACCGGCGCTTGCCCCGACCGGACTTCGGCTTTGCAGGTTTCTCTTTTTTCTTGGTTTTCTGGTCAAAAGAGAAAGCAGAAACGGGCAGCGCAACCGGCGCTATTCCCTCGACGTGGGAAGCGGCATTCGCCTCGCGGATGAACTTCGGCGTAAGCAGCCACTGCAGTTCGCCACTTCGCCCGTCATACTCTGCCCTCGCGATCCCACCCTTTTTTAGGTCGATTGCCGCGCGGCCTCCGGCTTTGCTGATCATCCGCCCCAGAAATTGACTGAGATTAGGGCTGTGCCCCACCACTATCACGACATCGACCTTGTACGACTTTAATTTCTGCACGAAATCTTCCCAGTGCGCCTCTGGACGCAGGCTCTTTTCGACGCGGAGTCGATCGTCGTAGCCGATCTCGTTAGCGACCAGCGCCGCAGTCTGCATTGCACGCTTCAGCGGGCTGCTGATAATGAGATCAGGCACCACTTCCAGGCGGGAAAACAATCGCGCCGCCTGATAACATTGCCCGACTCCGGTGCCGTCGAGCCCGCGCAACTCGTCCTTCTCCGGGTCTTTCTTCTTTTCGCCCGCATTCGCATGGCGCAGAAAATACAGGATCATTCAGTGGCCGCCCTTAATTTCGCTGCTGTTGGCTTGCGCGGTGCATCTCTTCTGGCCAGTTTTCTAGGCCTGATGCGCGCGACATTTGAATTGCTCTCGCTGCGCATCTTCTGTGTCGGAATATCGGCCGCCGTGGCCTTCCCCTCCGCCACCTGAATCAAAAAATCCTGTGCGTTGAACGCTTTGCCCCGCTTCTTGTACTGTGCCGGGCGCTGATAAGAGCCATCCGGATGTAGAATGCGGGCCTTCGCGGTGTCCTGCAGATAAGCCTCCAGCACCTCCAGACGAATGCGTTGCTGCAAATGCGCGTCGTAGATCGGAAACGCCACTTCGCAACGCTCGTGCAGATTGCGCGTCATCCAATCGGCGCTGCTGCCATACACCTCCGACTCCCCGGCGTTCTCGAAATAGTAGATCCGGCTATGTTCGAGCAACCGTCCTACGATGCTGCGCACGTGAATGCGGCTGCTGACTCCACGAACGCCGGGACGCAGCGAACAGATTCCGCGCACGATCAAATCACTGTGCACTCCCGCCTTAGATGCACGGCACAGGGCTTCGACCACCTCGGTATCCAGCAGTGAATTCATCTTGCCAATGATCCGTGCCGGCCGCCCGGCCGCCGCATGCCCCGCCTCGCGATCAATCAGCGCCACCACCTTGCGCGCCATGTCCACCGGCGCAACCATCAGCGGAGAATATCCGCTCCGCTCCGTATAAGCGGTGAGAAATGAGAACACCTCCTGGACCGCCGCTGTAATCTCCGGGTCTGCCGTAAGCAAGCTCAAATCCGTGTAGAAGCGCGCTGTCACCGGATTGTAGTTGCCGGTGCCCAGGTGCGCGTAGCGCCGGGTCACCCCATCGGCATCGCGGCGCACAATCAGCGAGCACTTGCAATGCGTCTTCAGTCCCACCAACCCATGGAAGACCTGTACCCCCGCATCCTCCAGATTTCGCGCCCAGCGAATATTCGACGCCTCATCGAAACGCGCCTTCAACTCCACCACTGCCGTCACCTCCTTGCTGGCGGCAGCTTCAATCAAGGCCTGAATAATTGGCGAATCCGAACTGGTGCGATAGAGCGTCTGCTTCATCGAAACCACCGCCGGGTCCTGTGCGGCAGCGGTAACAAAATCAACCACCGTGTCGTAGGAATCGAAAGGATGATGCAGCAGGATGTCCCGCTGCCGGATTTCATCAAAGATGTTCTGTGCCTTGCCGCTCAAGTGCAGCTCCCGCGCAGTGAAGGAAGAAAATTTCAAGTCCGCGCGCGGCACCTGCTCGTATATGCTGAACAGGCGCGACAGGTTCACCGGTCCCCTGGTGCGGAAGATCTGCCATTCCTCCACTTCAAAGTTGATGCGCAGCTTCTGCACCAAATCTTCCGGAGCGTCAGACGAAACCTCCAGCCGCACCGCATCGCCCTTGCGGCGGTTGTGCAGTTCGCTGCGCACGCTCTCCAGCAGGTTGCGCGTCTCCTCCTCCGCCAGATAAAGATTGCTGTTGCGCGTCACCCGGAACGGCATCGCCGCCAGAATGTCATACCCGCGATACATCGCACCCGCATGTTTCATGATGAGGTCCGCCAAGGTAACGAACTCATAGGTGCCTGGCGGCGATGGAATGCGGATCACCCGCGGCAGCGCCCGCGGCACCGTCACTACTCCGAGATAAGCCTGCGAGGCGCGGCGCTTGCGGCGCAGCGAAACTGCCACACACAGGGCTTTATTGAGTACTCGAGGAAAGGGGTGCGCGGGGTCGATAGTGATCGGCGTCAGCAGTGGGTCCACATCACGCCGGTAATAATCGTTCAGGTATTCGTTGGCCTCCTCCTCCAGTTCGTCAAACTGTTTTACGCGAATCCCCTCTGCGCCCAACGAGGGCAACAGTTCCTCCATCCACACATCGTTCTGCTCCACCACGAATTGGTGCAGCCGCACCGAGAGTATGTCAATCTGTTGTTGCGGACTAAGGCCGTCGGGGGATTGTGCCGTGTCGTCATCTTCGATCCGTTGCAGCAGCCCTGCCACATGCACCTCGAAAAATTCATCGAGATTGCTGGCGCTGATCGAAAGATACTTGAGCCGCTCCAGCAGCGGATTCGCAAGGTCTTCCGCCTCTTCAAGCACTCGCTTATTGAATTCGAGCCACGAGGTATGGCGATTGATGAAAGGCGATTTTGAGGCGGAGGTCTCGGTCATGCAATTTTCTTCTCGTGCTTCCCTCGTGGCTCTCTAGTCTCTAAGTTACGCGAAGCCGCGCCCCTGCTCAATTCCAGACACCCTGCTCTCCCTGTCTCAATGCGTTTGCACCTGATAAACCGTCAGGCTCCGCGCCAGCGCCGCGATCGTTGCCTTGCCGCCAACCAACTCGATTGCGCTCCCCGCCCTAGGCTCCATCGCGAATATCTCAGTCAGCCGGGACGAATTCGGCAGCGCTCCACCCGACGTTCGGAGGCTCTACTTTTGTGATCTCTGGGGATTGGGCGCAGAGCCAACCCGAAAGCACAATCACCGCAAGAAAATGGCGCAGCATAATCCCGAAGATTAGCACGACTCTGCCTGTGTAACTTGAAATCCGAAACTCGAACCGCTCTGCCTACATCGTGTCTTCTTTGCCGCCCCGTAGCTCTACATAGACCATTGTGAAGTCGGTACCGTTGCCCTTCGGCTTCACCCCGACGATATGCTGCCGATGCTGTGTGCCCACCTTCAACTCAGTATTTTCGATGTTGATGTTGATGCCTCGGTCATGTCGGTAGCTTTTCGAACCCTTCTCTCCGCACGTCAGCACATCCGAGTCTTTGTCCCCAGCGGGCGCCTCGCGTCGCGCATCGGCATCGCACACCAGCACCGTCCCATACCGCGCCAGGTCCTTTTTGTAGAAGTCCATCACCTTGTCCGGAGAATCGTCCGTATGGTAATGCGCCGCCGCCACCTTCAATCCGAATCCCCCGAAGCTCATGTTTACATTCGCGTTCTTGTCCCCTTCATCGTCCGCGATCTGCACCGCCCCGGGATAAGGCGTGATCCCCGTCTGCTTCGGGTCGGCTTCCTTGTCCGTGCGCACGTTCATCGATCCCATCGGCGTCTTGATGTCCACGTTCTTCTTGTCGCCCTCGCCAGATTCATGTACCGTGCACGCCGCCATCAACAGACACACAATGCCAATGCCCGCCATCATCCGCGCATTTCTCAAATAGTTAGTCATTGTCTTCCTCCTGTTTCGCTCGCGGCCGGCGCCGATATCTCGCGATCGATTCCCTCGCCCCGCGCTGCAATATCTGGTAACGTGACCGGCAGCTTGCCGTGGATCGCAATCTCCCCAAACAACGCCTTCACCGCCGCAATCTCGGAAGTTTGCGCTGTGCTGAAAGTACACAAATAAGTCTGCACACTCGGGAAATCCAAAATGGTATACGGACTGCCCACTGCCAGCACCACTGTCCGCTCCCCCGCCTTATTCAATATGTTCTGCAACACCGTTCCCGTCGTGGACTCCATCGCCATCGCATTCAGGCTGGTCTGGTCCACGCCCGCCCGGCCCGCATGAGGGATGCTGTACACGGCCGCGATCACCCTTCGATATTGCGGCAGCAGTGCCGCAATCCCGTCCGCTTCGAGTGGCGAACTGCGATCGTCCACATAAATCACCTTTGCATCCGGCACTCGCGCTCTGATCTGCCGCTCCAGCATCCGCCCATTCTCTCCGTGCACGCTATCGACGAATAGAACGGCGAGTAGCGGATTCGCCGCCCCCAAGTTAGCAGCTTGCCCGCTGCCCGCCGTGTCCTGCTGCTGCTGAACATACGCAGGCCTCGCCGGAAAAGTTCCCTCGCCCGCCTCAGGAGCAGCACGCATCATCGGCAGCACATGGTTCCCATCCTTTACCAGCGTCACCGCATGATCCGCCACCTCCTGCGCCAGCGCATAACTAGAGGGCTTGCCCACGTGATACTGCACCTGGTCCACATCCACCATATCGCCTTTGTTCAGGCCGACCTTCGCCTTCACCAGCAGGATGCGCCGCACGCTCGCGTCAATCTGGGCCTTGGGAATCTCTCCTGACTTTGCCGCCTGCAACAATCCGTTATATGTACCATCGAGATCCGAGGGCAGCTCCAGCAGGTCCTGACCCGCCTTTACTGCGTCCACCGCCGCGCGACCCGCCGGGTTCCCATTCCCCGGTGGATACAGCTTCGTCAGTCCCTTCATCTCCATTGCGTCCGAGACGATCACACCCTTGAATCCAAGCTGATCCCGCAACAATCCCGTCACTACATTATGCGAAATCGTCGAGACCTTGTTCGGGTCTGGCTCGAGCGCGGGAAACGCCACATGCGCAATCATCACCGCATCCACCCCCGCCGCAATGTCCGCCTTGAAGGGAGGCAACTCCACCGCATTCAGCCGCGCCATGTCGCCGTTCACTCGCGAAATATCCAGGTGCGAATCCGTGTCCGTGTCTCCGTGTCCGGGAAAATGTTTTGCCGTCGCCAGCATCCCGCCGCTATGCGATCCACGAATATACGCCACCGTCATCGCCGAAACCTCATTCGGATCTTCCCCAAACGACCGCGTATTAATAACCGGGTTCTTGGGATTGGCATTCACGTCCGCCACCGGAAAAAAATTCCACTCAATCCCCATCGCCCGCGACTCTTCCGCCACAATCCTGCCAAATCGCTCCGCATACTCCGGATTGTGCGTCGCTCCAAACGCCATTGCCGCCGGAAACGCCGGCACCGCGCTCAAGCGCATGGACGGCCCGCGCTCGAAATCCACCGAGAAAATCAACGGTACCTTCCCGCCCGCCGCCTGTTGCAGAATATTCGTCGTCATCGCCGCCGCATAGGGGCCGTTCCTCAGCAGCAGCACCCCATCAATCTGCGAGGTCAGATGCACCGCGCCCAGATGATACTTGCGAATATCGCTCACCAACTGCTGCTGCCGCGGGTCCTCGGCATTGAAGTAGCCCATGATCCCGCGCACCTCGATCATCTGCCCGATCTTCTCTTCAAGCGAGAGCTTCTTGAGCATCTTGTCCGCCCACTTCTGCTCCT
>JBDTLH010000320.1:0-8619 GCA_039934875.1 Acidobacteriaceae bacterium
GGGAGTCCGCAAATCGCGCAGGAACCAACAGTTTATCCAGGTTATACCCACCTTCATCTGCTGTGCCACACGATGGCCCCGCTTCAGATTAGAGGTCCAGATCGAAGCCGCCAACCCATATTGGGTATCATTCGCCATCACGACCGCCTCTTCCTCTACGTCGAACGGCGCAATGTGACAGACCGGACCGAATACCTCTTCTTTCATAAATCGCGCAGTTTCAGGTAGTCCGGTATAAATCGTGGGCTGCACGTAAGAGCCATTATCTCGCGCATCACCGAATTCCGTAACACCGCCTCCGCTTACCAGAGTCGCGCCCTCTTCCTTCGCGATCTCAAAATAAGAGAGGACCTTGTTGCGATGCACCTTGGAAATCAGCGGGCCGAAATTCGTGGTCTCTTCACTCGGCCATCCAGCACGCAACTCTTCCGCTTTCCGCTTGAACGCATTCACAAAACGTTCAAAGATCGGACGCTCGACATAGACCCGTTCCGCGCACAAGCACACCTGGCCAGTATTGAGGAACACCGCATCGCCGAGCCCCTGGACGGCATCGTCAAAATCACAATCGGCAAATACTATGGCCGCGTTTTTTCCTCCTAGTTCAAACGAGACTGGCTTCACCATTGGCGCAACCGCTGCCATGATTGCTGCCCCGGTGCGTGATTCGCCGGTAAACGTGATCGCGTCCACATCCGGATGGCGCGACAAAAACTCGCCCGCCGATCCTGGCCCGAACCCATGCACGAGGTTGAAGACACCGTGCGGAACTCTCGCATCGCGCATTACCTGCGCCAGCAGCGTGGCGCTGGCAGGAGTCTCCTCCGACGGCTTGACTACCACCGCGTTGCCACATGCGAGCGCAGGCGCCACCTTCCACGTGAGCAACAGCAACGGCAAGTTCCACGGAGTAATGATCCCGACCACACCCACCGGTTTCCGCACGGCATAATTGAGCGCCCGTTCGCCATTCGACAGTTCGGTCTGAAAGCACTCCTGCCCTGCCGTCTTAATCAAATCCGCGAAAGCCCTGAAATTCGCCGCTGCTCGCGGCACATCGAGTTTCTTGGCAAGAGCGATAGGTTTGCCGGTATCAGCCACCTCCGCCGCAACAAATTCAGAAAATCGCGCCTCGATCAATTCGGCAATCCGATACAGCAACGCCGCACGGGAGGGAATACCCATGCCTCCCCACTTGCCCGCGAGCGCCCGCCGCGCAGCGAAAACCGCTTCATCCACCTGATTCTGGTCGGCTTCCATTACGCAGGCAACGGTGGATCCATCCGCCGGATTCACGTCCGCAAATTCGTTGCCGCCGCGCACGAACTCGCCCCCGATAAAATTCTCAAGTAGGTGCACACTGCTCCGACCGGTGCGCGCGAGTGAATTGATCACGCACTGATCCAGTGTAAGGCTCTGCGCTGCTCGATTCAAACCACCGTGCTTTGTCGCGATGCGGCGACCTTGTGGGTTACGAGATATTGAACCATCTCTTGCATGCCCAGGTCCTTCTTGGCAGAGACCTCGAATACCTGCATGCCAGGACGCACGCTCTGTATATTTGCATAGGCTGCCGCAAGATCAAACTCAACCGCCTCGGCAAGGTCCATCTTGGTAATCACCGCGACATCCGCGGAATTAAAAATTGTGGGATACTTGAGCGGCTTATCTTCGCCCTCCGTCGCCGAGAGGAGAACAATCCGAAGCTCCTCGCCCAGGTCATAGCTTGACGGACAGACCAGATTGCCAACATTCTCGATGAACAAAAAATCCAGTCGCTTCAGCTCCCAATCCGCAAGCGCCCGCTCGATCATCTGTGCATCGAGGTGGCAGATCGTACCGGTGGTAATCTGCTTTACCTGGGGCGTCGCTCGGCCCAGCCGCATGGCATCGTGCTCGGTCGCAAGATCGCCCACTAGCGCGGCAATGCGATACTCTTTACTCAATCTTGAAAGCAGCTTCTCAAGAAACATCGTCTTGCCTGATCCTGGACTCGATACAAGGCTGGCTACATACACTCCGGCCTCCCGGAACCTATCGCGCAAAGCGCGCGCAAGCAAATCGTTTTGCTTCAATACCTTGGCTCTGACTTCGAGCAAACGCGGATTTGTGCTCACGCTGCAATCTCCAATGCTGTTACTTCCAGTTCCCTGCCCTGCAGCACCTGCTGTGCCGGGGTGTGGCAATCCGGACAACAAAGCTGCTGCACTGATCTCGGCGAATGTTCTTTCTGGCACCCTGGACAATATATTTTCAAAGGCACCTCTTCAATCTCCAGTCGCGAGCCTTCGAGACTCGTCCCTTGACATGCGATTTCATAAGAAAATGCCAAAGCATCCTTATCAACACCCGAGAGTGCCCCCAGTTTCAGGTGGACGGCTTCTATGTTGAGGCCGCCACGGCTCTCCGACTCCGCTTCGACGCCTTCGATGATGCTGATCGCGATCGAAAGTTCATGCATGGCATTACATGGTGCTGATTTTGATGTAACGCTTGAGATCAGGAATCACCGCAACCAAAACTGCAACTGCCCCTAGCCCTAACATCGCGAAAAAGACTTGCTTCATACTTTCACCTCACAATTTAAATCCACTACGTGATACAAACCGTTTTCGCGACCAGGATGCTCGCGACCAGTTCTTCCACCATTCGCACGGCCTCTCCGAGCGAAGATTCCACTATGGTGCTCAACCCCATGCGCCCCTCTAGTTCGTCACCGAAATCGGCGGGTTCGCACCCCACCACATACACGTGCGCGCTTACCTCGCCCATAGACATCGCCAAACCCAGCACCCGCACCGGATCCATGCCATGCGCGTTCACCACCATATCGCCCGTCTGATTAGCGATGCTGTGCAGGTCAGGCTCCACTACATAGAGTGTTCCCGGTGCTTCGCCGTGCGGCAGCGCGTCAACCAGGATAACCGCCTCCCAGGGTTCCAGCAGAGCATAAGCGAGATCGAAGCCACGAATCCCAAAATCAATAACTTCAACCCCTTCCGGTAATCCGCGCCGCGCCAACAGCCGCGCCGCTTCGACGCCAAACGCATCATCGCCCAAAAAAATATTTCCTACGCCGGCGATCAGTATGCGGCCAATCATGCAGTGATGCCCTCCGCCTTGTCGTCCAAACCTATCGGCTCGACCTCATTCGGAGAAAAGAAGAAACGGTGCCCGGGCTGGCGCATCATCCCGAGGTCCCTACCCGGATCGTCCTCGATAACCACCGCGAATTGTATCTGGTCTTCATAGTCCTGTTCGATGGATTCGATAATTGCGATCTGTCCGGCGAGGGCGATGTCCATGATGTCTGCGGACTTTTGCGGCCACAACCGTACCCGGTCGCCAACGCGCAAATCGACACCGAAGACGCGTACGCTCTCAAGCGCCGGCCGGTCCGGAAATGGGTCCCAGTTGCCGTTCATCGGCCGCCCTCCATCTCTGCTTCCAGCTCAGCCACTTTCCTCATGCCCCGAATAGCGCCGTGCACCTTCATCATGTGCTCTTGCGGAAGGGCCTCGGTGCGTTCCAAAATGGCGCGGGCCCGGCTGTCTCCCAATCGCATCTCCTCTTTCTCATCATCGGTGAGCGTCATCACCCGTAACGCCAGCATCTCGTCCATCTCTGTCCCATCGAAGAAATCACCTGCACTCTCAGGAGCAACCTGCGGATAGTCATATAAGATGATCGGCGATGAGAGCATCCTCGTGCGCTCTCCCGCGGGGCCGACCAGCACCGGAAATGCGCCCACATTTCGGCAGCCCGCAGCCGCCTCACTGAACTCATCCGGTGTGTCTAGCAGCGAAACAAACTCGCCGTCAGAGGTCCCCATCAGCAGATGCGCCGAGACAAACGCTCGCCGCATGGCTTCCGCTCGCGTGTATGCAGCTGCACTATCTAGTACCGTGTGATTCTCAAGCTGGAAGTGCAGCTTGCATGCCCCTGACGGCAGAATTTCCGCGCTGAGGTGAAGACTTCCGCTCAGGCTTTGTTGCAGGTAGTAGGCGTTCGCATCGCACTCATCCGTGGACCGCTGCTCCGCAAACCGCAAATCGAAGCTGCGCGGCTGCGCGATAACTTCATCCAGCCCCACTTCGAAATCAACGCTCTTCTCGAATCCCTCCTCCCAATTCGTAGAACCCCCAGAACGTTGCGCCAGCAACAAGAAGCGCACTCGCACCTCCAGCTTCGCGGTCGCACTCACTTTCGCAAGACATTCTGTGACCATTGAACTGGCCTCAGCAGGGCGTTGGATGGCGGCGAAATCCGCGGGGTAGAGTGTCCCAAAATTCCAGCGCTGCTGGTTCTTGATCGCTGAAGACCGATAAGGATAAAGCATGTATCCCTCATACAAAACGGCATTCGCAATCTTCTCCACGTCAGCAAAGCCGATGCCGTTTGTCATAGCTTGACCTCAGCCTCGCTTTCGAGGTCTTTGTCGCGCTCCTGGTCTTCCACTGGAAGCAGGCTCTCCAGAACCATCTCCCAGGTAGGAATTCCGCGCTTGACCTTGTAATTGTAGAGCCGCTCGAAGATGTCCCGCCGCAGTGAAAGCCACGTGGAATCGGGATAATAAGCGTCCATCATCTGCTTCCAAACAGCTATGGGGAGGCGGTAATTCGCTTCCTTGTCCCATGGAATTTGCATGATCTGGAGTGGCCCGTCAGCGTGGCTGTAAAACACAGTTCCGCTGAACATAACGCACAGCGGAATTTCGCCGGACTCGAGCGCATGAAAGTATTTTGTCGCCGCAACATTGAAATCGAAGGTGCAGGGTAATTCCACGTTGACCACCATAGTACCGGTGAACCCCGGCACCGACACGCTGGTGTTCATCCACAACATCGGGCGAACGGTCCTGCCCCAGCGCTCCGGTTCTCCAAAAAGGTCGCGCAACTTCTCTTGCTCGGGCGCGGCATAGCGGCGCTTGGCTGGCTCAATCTGCACCTGGCAACGCAATGTAAGGGTATGAATTGCCTGATCGGGCGGCTGATTAAAGATGCGGAGCTTCAGCGCCATCATCGGCGCAGCCGCATGGGTGACCGCCTCCGAACCTTCGATCTGGAAACTCAGCTCAGGCATTAACCACCTTTCGGTCGCCGATGCGCTTCGCCTTAAGATCGGTGAAGAAGCCTTGTATTCCCGCCCAAACGTCGTTGCCGCCGGAGAGCCCCTTCCATTGGCTGCGAATCAAGCCGACCAGGCGATAACATTCGTCGATAGGCACGGTGTAGTACTCAAACGGCGCTCCCACTCTGTTCACCAGCAAGGCCTCGACATCCGCTTCCATACCTTGCAATGGACGGTTCTGCGCCACGATCTCACCCCAAGATTCCAGGCTGAGCAGCGATTCCATCGATCCCGCCGGGCTGGGATACATCGCCCTCACCTTTTCCGAAGCAGACTCACGATAAAAAAATGCGAGATTAATGGGAAGCATCAGCGCCTCCCATTGCAGGTCCGTCATCTCGAAGCCCGAGAGAAGGCGGACCTGTCGCGGAATGCGCTTGTAGCGCGCGCCTTCCTGACCGCAAAAAACCATAGAACAGCCCTCGCAGGCGCACATGATCTGTCGCGTGGTCGGCTCCAGCAAATGGGAGTGTATCTCCTCGAGCTCGGCGCTGCACAACTCACAATGCTCCAACCCGGAGCGGCGCCGGCGCTTCGAAAACTGGCGCAGCACCGCAAAGGCATCCCCCTGTTCAAACTCGCGATCCGGTCCTTCGTTCATCCTTGTCCTGGTTCTAAGCTCTCAGCATCACCTTCAGCTTTTCACTTCGGAGCATCCATGCTTATCAGAGATCAATAGCTGATAGCTGACAACTAATCGCTGATTGCTCCTACGGCGGAGGCATCTGCGGCATCCGCGGATCAATCGGCCCGCGCTTGTCTGCGTTAATCGAAGTCGCATCTCTGGCGGTACGGGTGTCCCCTTCCCACCCGGTAGAAAACTTGTTGCCCAACTCTTCACCCTTGCGGTTTCCCGTGGAGTGCGACGGTGCGTCCCGTGTGGTTTCTTGCCTTCCCATATATGCTGCTCTCCTTCGCTTGCTTTATTACTTCAGAACCACCAGCTTTGAAGCATTGCTGTGCTCCTTGGCATTCTCGGCGATGATCTCCAAAATGTCGGGAGCAGCTTCATAGACTGCATCCTCAACCGCCGTCTTCAAGGTCAGGGCAGAGGAGGAACAACTGCCGCAAGTGCCTTGCAGCTGCACTCTGAGGATTCCCTCGTCAATGCTCACCAATTCAACATCGCCGCCGTGAGACTTGAGATAAGGACGAACCTTGTCGAGCGCGCGCAATACCCTGGTCTGGATGCTATCCGGATGCAGCCCGTGCAACAGGAACATACTTGCGACCAGATCATCTTTGACCGCCTCGTAAAGCGCATCCTCACCCGCACGGCTGCGGGAGAGAAGCTCCAGCAGCCGTTCCAACGCGGCGCCATGAAGATCGATGACCGATTGGACCAGCTCAAGGGCGGTGGCGTGCAACTGCGGATCCCCCGCCCTCTCGAGTTTCTTGACTAGCTCTTCAACCTCTTGCGAACGTGCCTGAAACTCGCGCTCGCGCCCCTTACTCATCGCCGTCGTGGCCATTCTCTCTTGCCCTCGCGAATTACTCGTGTCCGGTGACCCCGAACATCGGTGAATGGCGCGTCTCCAGCACCTTACCATCGCCCAGATACATATGGACTCCGCAAGGCAGGCAGGGGTCGAAGCTGCGCACTGCGCGCATGATGTCGATTCCCTTGAATTTGTCCGGCCCGTTCTCTTCGAAGATCGGCGTGTTCTGCACCGCATCTTCATACGGACCAGGCGTACCGTAGATGTCTCGCGGGTTCGCGTTCCACGGCGTCGGCGGATAAGGATGGTAATTGGCGATCTTTCCATCGCGGATCACGACGTGATGCGAAAGCACACCCCGCACCGCTTCATGGAAGCCACAACCGATCGCCTCGTCCGGCACCGTAAACTCGGACCACGTCTTGGTGCGTCCCGCGTTCACCTCCGCAATCGCCTTCTCCACGAAGTGGAGCGCCGTCGCTGCCGCATAAGCCTGGAAGTAGGTGCGTGCGCGATCGCGTTCAATCGCGTTGCTCCACTTGGGAATCTTCCACTCGAACTGCGTCTCCGGCGATAGCCCTGTCTTGGGAAGGTTGATCTGCACGCTGTGACCTGTCGCCTTCACATATCCGATATCGACCAAGCCGGAGAGCGCCGTTGACCATAGCCGCGCAATCGGCCCGCCACCGGTGTCAATCGCCAGATGATCGCCCGTCCGCTGGTCATACCAGCGCGGAGACATCACCCAACTATAGTTGCCGTCGAAGTTGCGCTTCTGCGGACGCGGCGTCGTGGTCTGGTTCCACGGATGCCGCTTGTCCACCGCATTGCCCAGCGGATCTCTCGCCACAAACGTCTCCGCATTCTGCCAATCATCGTAATAAGAACTGCCCAGCAGGATCCGGATATTCAAATTGATCTCCACCAGATCATTGGTCACCAGCTTCCCATCCACGATAATGCCCGGGGTGACAAACATCTTCTTCCCCCATTCATTCATGTGGCGGTACTGATAATCACAGTAATCGGGATTGTTATACGAGCCCCAGCAGCCCAGCAGTATCCTGCGCTGTCCCACCTTCTCGTATCCCGGCAACGCCTCATAGAAGAAATCAAAGAGATCATCATGCAGCGGCACCACCCGCTTCATGAACTCGACATACTTCATCAACCGCACCAGATAATCGGTGAAAAGCTGGATCGTCGCCACCGTCCCCACTCCTCCCGGATACAACGTCGAAGGATGCACGTGGCGCCCTTCCATCAGGCAGAACATCTCCCGCATCAGCCGGCTCATCGCCAGGGTCTCGCGATAGAATTCCCCGGTAAACGGATTGAGCGCCGTCATGATATCGGAGATCTTCTTGTAGCCATGTTTGTCCGCGTGCGGAGACGCCGTCTTCTGCGCTTTGTCCCACACGCCCGGGTTCGTCTCCTTCACCATTTGCTCGCAGAAATCCACGCCGACCAGATTGTCCTGGAAGATATTGTGGTCGAACATATACTCGGCGGCTTCGCCCAGATTGACGATCCACTCCGCGATCGCCGGAGGCCTCACCCCAAACGCCATGTTCTGCGCATACACCGCGCAGGTCGCGTGGTTATCGCCGCAGATACCGCAGATGCGGCTGGTGATGAAGTGCGCATCGCGCGGGTCCTTGCCTTTCATGAACACGCTGTATCCGCGGAAGATCGATGACGTGCTGTGGCACTCCGCTACTTCTTTGTTTTGAAAATCAATCTTGGTGAAAATGCCCAGGCTGCCCACAATTCGGGTGATCTGGTCCCAGTTCATCTCCACCAGGTTCCGTTTCTTTGTGGGAGTTTCCGGCAGGGTCTCTGCGATGGTCGCCATGATTACGCCTACACCTTTCGTTCTCGTTTTCCGTTTGCAATTAATAGTGAGGGTGATATCCCGTCGTCAACTCATCCCCGCGGTGCCGCCACTTCGGCTCTTTATTGAGAGTGTTGTTGGTAATCCCACGCAGCGCGCGGATCATCCTGCCATACGCTCCCACCATGGTGCTCGAAATCAATCCGCCCGGCGGCT
>JBDTLH010000321.1:0-5944 GCA_039934875.1 Acidobacteriaceae bacterium
CGATTGGCGCGCGTGCGATGCGAAGCCAGGGCGATGATTGTTGAGACCGAAAAAAGGAGGCGGGCTATGGGGCCTGCCTTTTTCTATGGAGACGGAATGAAGAAGGATGAGGAGTACGTCACGATTGCCCGGGTCGCGAAGACGCAGGGGCGGCGGGGCGAGGTGGGGTGCGTCGTCTATACGGATTTTCCGGATAAGTTTGCCGAGCGCAAGCGTGTGTTCCTGTGGGACTCGAAAGTTGCTTCGTCAGAGCGGCGCACGATGAAGGTGGAGGAGCACTGGTTCCACAAAGGGATGGTGGTGCTGAAATTCGAAGGGGTTGAATCGATTACGGAGGCGGAAGCGCTGATTGGGAATGAGGTGCAGATTCCCGAGCCCGAGCGCGGGGAGTTGGAGGCGGGAGCTTATTACATCAGCGACCTCGCCGGGTGCAGACTGTTGGACCGCGGAGTTGAGATCGGGGAGATCACGGACGTGAATACCGCGAATGGCGCGGCTCCGCTGCTGGTCGTGAGGCGTGGTGAGGTTGAATTCGAGGTGCCCTTTGCCGAGAGTTATCTGGAGTCGGTGGATCTCGCGGTCCGGCAGGTGCGGATGAATTTGCCGGAGGGTCTGCTCGGGATCAATGAGTAGTTGGCTTGACGCGTTGGCTCCATTGAAGCAGACCTGACCGGCATCCGATCCGTCGCGACGCGGAGAAACTGCATAGATCCTGTGCCGCGGCGGCACAGGATGACATTCTCCGGCGGATGCGGAGGATACTCCCTCGGCGGTGACATCTTGAGGCACGGATGACATTCTCGCAGGATGGCATTCTCAAACTTAAGTAATGTCATGCTGAGCGCCGCGCTCAGCATCTATGCAGTTCACGGGCGTTGCTCCCGCTCCAACGACTGCCTCAAAGCAGCCCTTACGCGGCTTCGGCGGGCAGGGTCACGGAAAAGGTGGTTCCCCTCTGCGGTCCTTCGGTGGTGGACTGGACCTGGATGGAGCCCGAGTGCTTCTCAACAATCTGCTTGCACACCCATAGGCCAAGGCCATTGCCGATAGAGCCTTTGGTGGTGAAGAAGGGTTCGAAGAGGTGCGGCAGGGTCTCTGCGGCGATGCCGTGGCCGGTATCCGCCACAGTGATCGTGATAGAGCGTTGGCCATCATCAGGGGATGCTGTATTCCAGGCGCACAGCGTTACCCTACCGTCTTCTTCAACTGCGTCCAAGCTATTAGCTAGAAGGTTGGTCAATACCTGGCGCAGCTCTCCGAAGACGCCCCTCATTTGCAGACCGTCATCGCACTGCTTCTGGACCATGACGCGCGCCGAGGTAATCTTGCTCTGCATGAGGCTGATCACCGAATCCAGCAGGGCAGTAACTTTGAAGGCCGCCGGCGCAGAGGACTCCTGATAGAAGCCCAGCGTCTGGCGGGTGATGTAGGCGATGCGCTTTAGCTCTCCATCGGCGATCTTGAGATACTGGCGGGAAGACTCGGAGAGTTCGGGTTCATGCTGGAGCAAAAAAAGGGTGTTCATGGCGGCGGCAAGCGGATTGTTGATCTCGTGCGCGGTGACGGCGGCCATGCGCCCCACCGAGGCCAGCTTCTCGACCCGGATCAGGGCCTCTTGGGCTGTCTTGCGCACCACCATCTCCGCTTGCAGTTGATGGTTGAGCGTCTCCCCAGCTTCTGTCAGTTCATGCTGGCGAACCGCGCTGAGCACCAGCGCCTGATTCATGGCGGCCGCATGCTGCAGGAAGGGGGCGGCTTCGGTTACCTGCAACATGACTCCCAGCGGCGGAGCATTCTCCTCTGCAGCCAAAACCGGCCACATGGCATAAGACCAATACATGGAGTTAGGGTTTGAGGCTGTTTCCGCTCGCTCCTGCTCGGTATAGATTTCCGCATCGCCGGTGCGGTAAACCCGATCGAAGAGGGCAAGACATCCGTCTCTATCGGGCACCAGTTGCGCGAAGGGGCTGCCGACCACCGCTTCCGCGGCCTTACAGATCAGCAGACAGAAAGCGGCGTTAACATAGCGAACGATATGATCGGGGCCCTCCGCGACCGCCATGGGCAGGGGCGAAGCTTCCGCAATAGCGCGACAGAGATGCGGAAGACCGGGCGCTTGGTGAAACAAATTGGGCGTTGCTGCAACCGCCACGTGATGCCTCCCCCCGCACAATGGAAGCCGGGGATGTAGCTAATTCGCCCTATTCCTTGTCCCTGCCTTTATCGTGTTTTACCCGGTCAGGAATTCCGGTAATAAGATGATTGTACTCCGCCAGGCGTTCGCCGATGACGACTCCCTGAGAGGTGATCTCATATTCACGAATGTCCTTGCTGTGCTGGCCGCCGCGCATTTTGATCACCATCAAGATTTTGCGCAACTGGCCGCCGATCTCCACGTAGCGCAGGCGCAGGATATCGTCGGTGAGGAACGAGATGCTGAACGAACTGAAGAGCAGGTCCGTGAACGACTCCCCCATCTCCAGGGTGCTAAGAATGGTCTCTCCCGCGCCGGTCAAGGCGAAGATCATGCGGTAGAGGGATTCGCGGAAATCGGTGCGGAAGCCGGGCGCCAGTGCCATCTCAAAGCCTGCAAGGGAATCGATCACCAGGCGCTTGGCGTTGATCTTCTTGACCGTATCGAGTATTTCCTGCATGGTCTCATCCACCGAGAGATCGAGTGGACGAAGATAGATAATCTTGAGCATTCCGTCCTGCTGCGAGATTTCCAAGTCAAGGCCAAAAGCGGCTGCACGCGCGGCGTACTCCTGAGGACGCTCTTCAAAGACCGCGACGATCCCCGGCTCCCCCTGTCGTATGCCCGCGTCAATAAACTGCGTTGCCAGAAGGGATTTTCCGGTGCCGGAGGAGCCCGACACCAGGAGGCTGTCGCCCTCGGGGACGCCTCCCCCCATCATCTCGTCCAGCTCAGGAACACCGGTGGACAGGCGCTTTGTGGGATAGACCCGCTTGCGTCCACTCAGGCCCAAGGTGCGCGAGAAGGCTTGCATCCCTTCATCAGTAATGCGGAAGGTGTGCAGCCCCGGCACCGAGTACTGGCCGCGCAACTTCATGACCTGCAACTTGCGCACGACGGAATTGCGCTCCACATTCTGATAAAGCCAGAAGAGGCCATCAGAGACGGTAAAGATCGGATTGTCGCGCAGCTCCGATTCGGAATATTCTCCGGTCAAAAAGGTGGTGGCTTGCCAACTGGTGAGCAGCAGCGCCAGGCGCTGCACAAAGGCTTGCAACTCCATCTCGCCGGCACCCTGTACTTTGCGCACCATGGTGCGGAAGGAGTCCACCACCACGATAGCGGGACTAATCTCTTGAACCAATCTGGTAATCTCGGCCAAGACCCCGTCGAGGTCCTTCTCCAGCAACACCTCACTCAAGTTGATAAAGCGGACGGCGTTGTTCAGCTTTGAGGGGTCAAAGAACGTATATTGCTGCTGGTAACGCAGCATTTTGATGGAAGGCTCTCCGAGGACGGTGAAATAGAGGGCGGGGCGCTCCGTCGTGGCATTGGCGAAGACGAACTGGTGCGCCAGCGTGGTCTTGCCGCATCCCGGGGCGCCGGCGAGAATGTTGAAAGAGAATTCAGGCAGACCGCCGCCCAGTATCTCATCGAGGCCAGGGACCCCGGTGGGCAATTTACGGATCTTTACTTTCCCGTGTTGCTGTTGTGTCATGGGTTCATTTCCTTCGCGGAGCTGGGATGCCCCTGGTCACGGTCGAGAGACAGGTCTGGCCATACATCGTGCAACAGTCGGAGAGTAAGGCCCTCACCGATGAAGGTAAAGAGCAACTCGAGCAGGTGGGCGATGAGCGCGACTCCCTCTTCCGGGCGCATGTGGTTTCGTAGTTCGCTTAGAGGGGAGCCGTCTGGCTTAACCTGTTCCGCGCTCTGGCTGGGACTTTCCTTTTTCGCCAGTACCAGAGCGCGGGCCAGGAGCGAGGAGAAACCTGCGTCTCCGGCGAGGGTGCTGAGAGGTCGGCGCAATTTTTCCGCGACGCGAACCAGCGCCGGCACGTTTGTCTCCGGAGCACTGCCAACGGCTTCCTGGGTAATGAGCCATTGGGCGAGGTTGCGCGCTTTCGGGTTGAGAGTTGCTCGCTCTGGCATATCCGCCAAACCTTATGATATTCAGCGTACCAAGGGGACAATGTCAAACGGCTAGCGCGTTTCCCCGTCCTTCTTCTTGCCCGCGCGATTCTTGATCCATATAGGAGTGCCGACGAAGCCGAAGGCCGCGCGAATCTGGTTCTCTAAGAAGCGTTGATAGGAGAAGTGCAGTTCGACATCGCGGTCGCTGAAGAGAATAAATGTGGGCGGCGCGATTTTCGCCTGGGTCATGTACTTGATGCGCAGACTGCGGTTGGAGGGGGTGCTGGCGCGCTCGAAATCCACGGTTTCGAGAAAGCGGTTCATCTCGGCGGTGGTGACGCGCTTGCGACGTTCGCGGGCCACCAGCGCGAGCTGCTTGAATAGCAGATCAATGTTATTGTTTTTGCCTTGGGACGCTGCGGTGAAGACCATGGGTGCGTAGTCGAGGTACTTGAGGGCGTGGCGCGCCTGCTCTTCGTAGGCCTTGCGGTCGGCGGGCTTGATACCATCGGTGCGGTCGGGGCCTACGAGGTCCCACTTATTGATGACGATCACGACCGAGCGGCCGCTCTCGTGCGCGTATCCACCGATGGTGGCGTCGGAGGCGGTAACCCCCTCGACGGCGTCGATCATCAGGATGGCGACGTCAGCTGACTCGAGGTGTTTGCGGGCCATGATGACGCTCAGCTTCTCCGCCATGAGGTGGGTCTTGCCTTTGCGGCGGATGCCGGCGGTATCGATGATGCGGTATTGCTTGCCGTTGTATTCGACCATCTCGTCCACGGCGTCGCGGGTGGTGCCGGCGACCGGAGATACGATGGCGCGCTCCGACTTTGTCAACGCATTGAGTAGCGTGGACTTGCCTACGTTAGGGCGTCCGATGATGGCAATTTTGGTTTCCTTGGGTTCGGCGTCGCGATCGAACTCAGGTTCCTCTTCCGGATGGTTCTCTGCGTCGTAAGGGATGACGGCGAGCACCGCGTCGAGCAGATCGCCGATGCCGCTGCCGTTTTCCGAAGAGATGGGGAACAGTTCGGGCAATCCTAATTGGCGAAAGTTTTCCGCCTGCGCATCGAGCTTCTGCGAATCGATTTTGTTGACGGCGAGAAAAAGCGGTTTGTTCATGCGGCGCATGAGGCGCGCGAGTTCCATATCAGGGGCGGCAAGTTCGCTGCGCCCATCTACCACCATCACAATTGCGGAGGCTTGTTCGAGCGCGACCTTCGCCTGACGAAAGATTTCGGAGGGGATGAGGGCTTTGTCGTCGGGGATGATGCCTCCGGTGTCGATGACCTGGAGGCTGCGGCCGTTCCACTCGCAGGTGCCATAAATGCGGTCGCGGGTGATGCCCGGTTCGTCGCCGACGATGGAGCGGCGGGATCCGATGAGGCGGTTGAAGAGGGTGGATTTGCCCACATTGGGGCGTCCGACGATGACGAGGGTCGGCATGGAGACGCTGGTTTGCTGCTGGCTGTATTCGTTTTTAGGCAATATGGGGGCTCATCATTATTATAGAGAAGGGGTAATTTGTGATCGGGCAATGGGTGAAGTGAAAATCACTTTACCGGATTACAAATTCCACAATTCCACATTGTCTTCTACTCCCCAAGCCGCGGCGATATCCTATCCCACGCTGCATCAGTTTTTCGCCGCAGGCGGGATATTGAGCGAGCGTTTCGCTAACTTTGAATTTCGCCGCGGGCAACTGGAGATGGCGGAGTCCGTCGAGCGGGCGCTTAGCGAGCGCCGCCACCTGATCGTCGAAGCGGGCACCGGCACTGGCAAGACGCTGGCCTATCTTCTGCCGGCGTTGCGCAGCGGAAAGCGTGTCATCGT
>JBDTLH010000322.1:0-4419 GCA_039934875.1 Acidobacteriaceae bacterium
GCCGCTCGAAGAACTCCACCCACCCAAACCCGCCACGCGCCAAGCCAACCCCAACCCAAAACCCAGACCAAGATGCCCCGCATCTACAATCTCGGCGGACGCCCTGCTCTGTCCGCCGCTACCTAAAGCGCTAGGGGTGACATTATCTCGTTGCAGTTAATACGACATTTTCTCGTTGCATCTACAGGAAGGCAGTGCGGGTTCCAAGGTCCTTGTGTAGTCCTCGAACCGATAGCGCAGTATGTTACCCTGCGCCCTGAAACAAAATATATCCATACCGGGGCTTCTATGAAAAAGGGGTTCGCTCTTCTGGGGTTTGCGATCGCGCTATTGATTTCTGTAGCCGCTCTACTGGCGGCGCAACCGCCGGTGCAGTATGACGTGGTGATTCTCCATGGGCGGGTGATGGATCCGGAGACGGGACTCGACGGGGTGCGTAATGTGGGCGTCTGCGCAGGCAAGATCTGCGCCATCGGCGCGCAGGCGATGAGCGGGAAGAAGACCATCGACGCCAAGGGACTGGTGGTGGCGCCGGGATTCATCGATCCGCATGAGCATGGACAGAAAGATGAGAATTACCGCTATCAGGCGCGCGATGGGGTGACCACCTCGCTCGAACTCGAAGCCGGCACGGACGACGTGGCCACGTGGTATGCGGAGCGGAGCGGCAAGGCGCTGATCAATTATGGAGTGAGTGTCGGCCATATTCCGGTGCGGGCGCGGGTGATGGCGAAGGTGAAGTTGGATATCTCGGATCCAGTGACCATGAAAGAGAGTGCGGCGGCGGCGCACCGCATCGCCACCCCCGAAGAGGTGGCGGAGATGGAGAAGATGATCGATCTTGGCATGCAGCAGGGCGCGCTCGCCGAAGGCATGGGGATCAATTACACGCCCGGTGCTTCCCGGCAGGAGATTGTGGCGATGTTCCGCGAGGCGGCGAAGTATGGCGCATCGGTGCACGTGCATTTGCGCTATGCCGGGGTGCAGGAGCCGGAGAGCGGCATCAGTGCGCTTGAAGAGGTAATCGCGGCGGCGGCGGTGACCGGCGCTCCGCTGCATGTGGTGCACATCAGCAGCATGGGACTGGCAAGTACTCCGGACTTGATCGCGATGGTCGCGGAGGCGCGGCGGCATGGCATGGATGTGACCGCAGAGGCATATCCCTATACTGCCGCAAGCACGGCATTGGAGTCGGCGGTATTCGATCCGGGGTGGCAGCAGAAGATGGCGATCGACTATCACGATTTGCAGTGGGCTGCGACGGGAGAGCGATTGACGGCGGAGACCTTCGAGAGATACCGCAAGCAGGGCGGCATTGTGGTCATCTATGCGATTCCGGAGAGCGCGGCGCGAGCGGCAATGGCGAGTCCGTTGGTGATGATCGGAAGCGATGGCATGCCGATTACCGGGGCGAAGGTGCATCCGCGAGGGCAGGGCAGCTTTTCGCGGGTGCTGGGACATTATGTCCGCGAGGAGCATGCCCTGTCGCTGATGGAGGCGCTGCGCAAGATGACGCTGATGCCGGCGCAGCGGCTGGAAAGGCGCGCTCCGGTCTTTGCCAACAAGGGCCGCATTCGGGTGGGCGCGGACGCGGACATCACAATCTTTGACGCGGACCACATCATCGATAAAGCCAGCTTCGAGAGTCCGTTGCAATACTCCGAGGGAGTCGAGTTCGTGCTGGTGAATGGGGTGCCGGTGGTGGACCAGGGCAAGCTGGTGGAGGGCGTATTTCCCGGACAGGCGGCGCGTGCTCCACTCTCACACTAGTCTTTGTGGTATCCCGGCGAGTTAACAATTTGGTTCGTGGATTGCGGCAGCCATCCAACTTGGCAAGAATCACATTTAAAACTTGAGCACCTGATGACTGTGTACAAGACGTGCTTCTTACGGGTTACTCTTGCCAGATTGGCTCCAGCGCCGATACTCCCACGCGCCCTTCACTCCCAGAATAATAAAGGCGGCGAGGTAGGCCCCGCCGACGATCCACAGGGTGAGCAGGGAATGGAAAAAGAATATTCCCAGAATGCCGATTGCGCCCGCAACCGGCAGGAAGGTCGCCGCCAGCCACAGCAGGAGCTTGCTGGTGCGGTTGAACTTCTGTTCGTATGAACTGCCTTCCATCAGGGGCCTTTCTTTCTTCTTTGTTTACCCTTTCTTTATCTATCTTCCCATCTTTTCTTTAAGGCTGTTACGATGCAGTGACAGCAGACCCATTTCTCCCATGGCGATGACGAACCTCCTCCAGGACATCCGATATGCATTGCGCCTGCTGGTCAAGAGTCCTGGTTTTGCATTGGCGGCGATTGTCATCATGGCGCTGGGTATCGGGGCGAACACCGCCATCTTCAGCGTGGTCAATGCGGTCATGTTGCGTCCCTTGCCCTTTGAACAGCCCGAACAGTTGGTAAGGCTCTTCGAAACGCCGCCGCCAGAGAGCGGTCTGACGGTAACCAAGTATGCCGTTTCGCCGGCGAATTACCTGGATTGGCGCAGTCAAAACAGCGTCTTCGGCCGCATGGCGATCTATTATTCGCCGTTCAAATACAGCCTGGTCGGCCAAGGCCAGCCACAGTCGGTAACTACGGCCACGGTTTCGCCGGATTTTTTCCTGACGCTGCGGGCCAAACCGATATTGGGGCGCACTTTCGCTCCGGATGAGGAGGGCCCCGGTCGCGATAACCTGGCCGTTTTGAGCCAGACGTTCTGGCAAAATCAGTTCGGCTCCGACCCCAGGATCATCGGCAAAGACATCAGCCTCGACGGAAAAGCACGCACCGTAATCGGCGTGATGCCCTCAAAATCGCAATTCCCAGTAGCAACGGACCCGGCATCGAAGGTGCAGGCCTGGGTGCCGCTGCATTGGTCGGACAAAGACCGTGCGAAACGTGGGGTGCGCAATTATACGGTGATCGCGCGGCTCAAGCCGGGGGTTAGCGTGCAGCAGGCCCAGGCGCAAATGAACACTCTCTCGGCACAAGAGGCGCGTCAATTCCCCGAAGAGGACAAAGGGTGGGGGATTTTAGTGCAGCCGTTGCAACAGCAAATCGTCGAGGATGTGCGTCCCGCGCTGCTGATGCTGTTGGGCGCGGTAGCCTTTGTGCTGCTGATTGCGTGCGCCAACGTCGCCAATTTGATGTTGGGAAGGATTTTGTCGCGGCGCAAGGAGATCGCGATACGGGCGGCGCTGGGAGCCGGCCGGGCGCAGCTCTTGCAACAGACCCTCAGCGAGACTGTCCTGCTATCGCTCGCGGGCGGCGCACTGGGGCTGCTGGTGGCCCATTTTGCCATCCGTTTGATCATTGGATTTTTAGCCGATGATCTGCCGCGCTCCGGCAATATTGGTCTGGATGGCTGGACGCTCGCCTTCACCCTCGTGATCTCCATGCTTGCCGGATTTCTTGCCGGCTTCGTGCCCGCGTGGCGCTTGACCAAAGTGGATGTCAGCCAAAGCCTGCGCCAGGGGACCAACCGCTCCGTCACCGACGGTGGCGGGAGAGTCACCCGCAATCTGCTGGTGATATGCGAGGTAGCGCTCTCGGTGGTGCTGCTGATTGGGGCAGGGCTGATGATTCGCACACTCGCCAAGGTCCGCGGCGTCGATCCCGGCTTTGATCCCCATCACCTCTTGACTGCGACCCTGGTCATTCCTCGCGCAAAATACGGAACGCCGCGGCAGAAGCTGGACTTTTACCAGGAGACCCTGCGCAAGGTGCGGGCGCTCCCCGGAGTGGAAGCGGCGGCCGTGGCCGACCAGTTGCCGCTCCAGAGTGCACCGGGTGAGGATTCAACCCAGCCCTTTACCATTGAAGGACGTCCGGTGGCGACCGCCGAGCAGCCGACGGTGGTGGTACGCACGATCTCCACCGATTTTTTGCGGAGCTTGCGCATACCGCTCCTGCGCGGACGCGATTTCACTGATGCAGACAACGATAAAAGTCCGGCGGTGGTGCTGATCAGCGAAGCCATGGCGAAGCAGTTCTGGCCCCACGAAGATCCTATCGGCAAACGGCTGACGCTTACGTTCCATCCGGAGAGCCCGCGCCAGGTGATCGGGATCGTCGGCGACGTGAAGCAGGAGGGATTGAACTCCGCCCAGCCGGTGGCGATGATCTATGATCCGGTGGCGCAGCTACCTAACTATTGGATGTCGCTGGTGGTGCGCACCCGCGGACGGCCGGAGAACCTGGCCGCAGCAGTCACCAAGGCGGTGCATGAAGTAGATGCGGAAGAGCCTGTGGTGGACGTAATGACCATGGACGATATTCTGGCCGTCTCCCTGTTGCAGCGGCGATTCAACATGCTGTTGCTGGCGGTCTTCGCGGGATTGGCGCTGGTGCTGGGCGCGGTGGGCATATACAGTGTGCTCGCCTATGCAGTGAAGCAGCGCAGCCGGGAGATCGGGATTCGCATGGCGCT
>JBDTLH010000323.1:0-4416 GCA_039934875.1 Acidobacteriaceae bacterium
TGGCGGTCCTTTCCAGCAACTATCCCGCGCAATACGGGCGTTCTTCAGGCGGAATTGTCAGTTCCTCTACCCGCTCAGGAACAAAAAACTTTCATGGAAGCGCCTTTGAATTCTTCAGAAACAGCGCTCTGGATGCGCGCAATTACTTTGACCGGAAAAAACCCTCATTCACGCGCAACCAGTTCGGCGGCACCTTTGGAGGACCGATATGGAAGCAGCATACCTTCATCTTCGCCGCCTATGAAGGATTTCGCCAGTCTCTGGGCGTCTCACAAGTGAGTGTTGTTCCCTCCGCCGCCGCACGTTCCGGCCATCTTTCCACCGGCACAAACATTCCTGACCCCAACACATTGCGCTTCTTGAATGCCTTCTACCCCCTGCCGAATGGGCCGATTCTATCCTCCGGAGATACCGGAATATTCAACTTCGCAGGGCAGCAGATAATCCCCGATAACTACTTCAACACGAAAATCGACCACAAGCTAATATCAGATGACACACTTACCGGCACCTACCTGCGTGACGGTGCAACGGTGAGAGAACCGGATGAATTCAATAACAAAGGTACCGGGTATGACTCGCACCGGCAGTTGCTTACATTCAACGAGGTCCACGCAACAGAACACGTTGTGAATTCTTTCCGCTTCGGGGTCAACCGCATCGTAACCGCGACGGGACTTAACTTTCTCAGCGGTAATCCTCTCGCGGCGGATTCTTCATATGCCGCGGTCCCCGGCGAAAAGGCGCCAGGCGTGAATGTGGCAGGCCTCACTGCTTTCTCCGGGGGCATCGGAGCACCTAGCAGCTACAGGTTCCACTGGACGTCGCTGCAAGGCTACGACGATGTCTCCCTTACCAGAAGCAAACACCTGCTGAAATTTGGCGTAGGCATCGAACGCATCCGCGACAATATCTTGGCCGACTCTGATCCTGGTGGAGTGTTTTCCTTCAATTCGCTGGCGGATTTCCTGCGCAACCAGCCGTTCTCCTTTGCTGCCGCCATCCCAGGCACCCAAAGCGAACGAGGGCTGCGGCAATCGATCGCCGCCGTCTACCTGCAGGACCACTTTGCATGGGAACATAATCTGACCCTCGATCTCGGGTTGCGGTATGAGATCGCAAGCGTTCCCACAGAAGTCCACAACCAGCTCACCGTTCTTAGGAATCTCACCGACGCCAGCCCACATCTGGGCTCGCCCCTATTCTCCAATCCCACATTGGGAAATGTTGAGCCGCGGCTGGGACTCTCATGGGACCCGTTCAGCAATGGAAAAAACCTCATCAGCGCGGGCTTCGGCATCTTCGACGTGCTGCCGCTGCCTTACGTGGTTCAATTCAATGAAGTTAATTCCGCGCCCTTCGCCGAATCGGGCAATGCCACCAGCCTTCCCCTCGGTGCGTTTCCTTCACTCGCCTTCGCCCAGGTTGCCACCTCCGCCAGCAGCTTCCGGCAGGCATACTTCGAACCCCATCCGCCGCGCAGCTATGTAATGCAATGGAACCTCAGCCTGGAGCGCGAGCTTGCCCGCCGCGTGCGCATCACCGCTGCCTATGTGGGCTCGCGCGGCATTCATCAGCCCTTTCGCGTGGAGGACGCCGACATCGTTCTTCCCCTCCTGACTTCACAAGGATACGTCTGGCCGGCCCCGGGCACGGGACAGCGACTCAACTTGAACGCGGGCCGCATCACTGCGGGCTACTGGCGAAGCGATTCATACTTCCATGCTCTTGAATCGAAAATTCAAGGCCGGGTGCGCCGCGCAACTTTCGGGGTCTCCTACACCTGGGGGAAAGTCATAGACACATCTTCTGCGAGCCTCGTAGGAGACGAGTACTCCAACTCAATATCCAGCCCGCTGTTCTTCAATCCCCGGCTCAATCGCGGGTTGGCGGATTTCAACATCGCGCAAAATCTGGAGATCAATTCCCTTTGGGATTTGGGCACGCCCAAGTCGCCCTCGCTACCCCTAAAGCGTGTCCTTGGCGGATGGCAAATCGGTGGCGTCCTCGCGGCCAGCACTGGAGTGCCATTTACTCCGGTGATCGGCGGCGACGCTCTCGGTCTCAAAAGCACCGATCCCACCATCGATGTCCCCGACTTGCTTCATACTCCAGGCTGTGGATCGCTCTTAAACCCAGGTGATCCAAACAGCTACATCAAGACCCAGTGCTTCGCTTTTCCCGCCCCCTCCACGCGCCGGGGAGACCTCGGCCGCAACACCCTGATCGGGCCAGGGTTGCTGAGTGCCGACGTGTCTCTCATAAAAAACACGTACCTGAAGCAGATTTCAGACTCTTTCAATTTGCAGTTTCGCGCGGAATTTTTCAACGTCTTCAATCACACGAATTTTGCCCCGCCCCTGGCAAACAAGACCCTCTTCGATGCCACCGGACAGAGGCTTTCGAACGCCGGTTTAATCACCTCGACGCAGACTCCATCCAGACAAATTCAGCTTGCGATAAAAGCAATCTGGTGAACTACTCGGCGAACGCGAAGCGACGAATATGATACCGATACCCTCGAGCTCACGATGATATAGGACACCCGAAAACTGGGACAACTCTCGAATCGATGCCTCTAAACACGGCCAATAACGCGAAAGCTTGGTTAAGAAGTGCCGCTACCGACTAGAACTCCACCGGCGTCGCAAAGTTACTACGAATCCCGAGCTTCACAATTCTTTACTCTTGCGCGAGATTGCCTTACGTTCGGATGGCAAACCTTGGGTTTGACGCTATCACCTATAATGACGTGCACCTCCTTAACTTTGCCTTTAACCTCGAATACACCTGACGGCGAGTTCTATGCGGTCGCAACGCAGGGCGCAAGCCCCCGGTTTCTGCAAATGTCCGGTTGTGAACTAGATTGCCGTGCTAAATGCGGTAGGCTTTCCAACACGTTCAGAAACGGCCGGGCACTTGCTGGTCTGCGCTGAAAGGTTCAGGGTGGCGGCACGTTCTCGAAAAAAGGGAGCGGATGGTGCGGTGGCTCAAGCTAAGGCATTGCTGAAGCCGCATTATACCCACCGCGGCCTTGGCCATCCGCCACTCGAAACCCGAAAGCCCGCGTCAACAGGTGAGGGCTCCTCACCGCGACCGCAACCCTGGCCTCAGTGCGGGTTAGTCTTGAAAGACTTTCCTTCTCGCTGCAGCTTCACGAAGAAGTCTGCAAATCCCTGTGGATCGTAGCCCGCGTCATACATGATGTCGGTGCCCAGCAGATCAGCCTGAGACTCAGCCGTGCGCGAGTTCTTCAAGAAATATGAGCTGATACCGAATTGCGCGGCGAGGTTCGCGAGTCCTGCAACTCCGCCTCGGCCACCGAGCAGTGGCCCCAGGATACCAAGGCCGACGGAATACTTTTGCTGGTTGCTATAAGCACGCGTAGCGTGGCGATCGATCACATGAGACATTTCATGCGCCATGACTCCCGCCAGCTGGTCTTCATGGTCGGCCAGCATGATGGCACCTAGTACAATCAAAGTTGCTTGGGGTGGAGTTATAAGGCACGGAGAACAGATTGCTGCACGGCGGCAAGGCCCGTCAATGATGCGGTCATTGGGCCGCAGCATGCTGAATCTTTGAGCTTAATGACTCGAGCCTTGGAGAGGCGATTGCGAAGCAGTCAGTACAACGTACGCGGCTTCTGACGGATCGCGTAAGAAGATAAAGAATTTCCGGAACGAGAGCTTAGACTCACATGAAATCTAACCGCACCGAAGTTACCGGCATAGCACCACAGGGGCTCACTCGCCGCACTGTTTTGGAATGGGTAGGTTTGGCGATCACTGCCGCCGCACTTCCCTCTCCGACAGCAATTGCAGTACCGGCGCGTGGACGGTCCGTCACTCCGAGAGCCGCTGGTTCCGGCATAAATCTGCTCAGCAACTATATGAGCGAAGCAGCCCAGCGTCCGGTGCCTCAGGAGGTAGTGGAAAAGACAAAACATCACATTCTGGACACTTTTGCCGCAATGATTTCCGGCTCCAGGTTGCTTCCGGGTCAGCGCGCTCTGCAGTTTATTCGATCCTACGGTGGCAAAGAAGTTTGCAGTGTAGTCGCTTCCAATATCGCGTGCGGAGCCATCGAGGCAGCCCCCTCGCAAACGGGATCCTTGCGCATGCCGACGAAACCGACGATTCAAATTCACCGTCTCAGTCCCATCCGGGTTGTGGGGTAGTGCCTGCCGCATTGGCGGCCGGCGAGCAGTTTCATATCACCGGAACGCACTTCATCCGCGCCGTAGCGCTCGGGTACGACATCGGACCTCGCGTCACCATCACTCTTGGCGGACAGCAATTCGAGGCTGAGAGCCACTGGAGTACGCACAGCATCTCTCCACTTTTTGGGGCCGCAGCTGCGGCCGGTTGCGCAGCTAGGCTGGACGCTCAACAAATGCGGTGGATGTTGGGCTAC
>JBDTLH010000324.1:0-3330 GCA_039934875.1 Acidobacteriaceae bacterium
GCTTAGCCCTTAGTTCAAATTCATATTCGCCCGACCATTGAAACGAATAGGTCGCGGGAAGCGCAAGCTTGTCATGGAGGAGCTTGCTGGCTTGCGCAACGAAGCCGCCATAGTCCGTGCCCTTGAGGTCAATGTAGATGTAGCCGGTGAGCGCCCCGTCTTCGTCGCGAATCATTGCTGGGCCATTGGAAAAGGAGATACGCGCTACCTGTCCGAGTGGAATCTGCGCGCCCGACGGCGTGCCGATCAAGACGCCACGCATCTGCTCAAGACTACTACGGAAGTCTCTCTGATAGCGAACATTGATCGGAAACCGTTCACGCCCTTCAATATTGTCGGCGATGTTTTGTCCACCGATGCCGGACGCCACCGCGGTTTGGACATCGGCGATGGTCAAGCCATAGCGCGCCGCTTCAGCCCGGTTGACCTCAACATTGACGTAGTAGCCCTGAGCGACCTTCTCGGCGAAAATTGACCTCACCTGCGGCAGGCCCGAGAGCACTTTCTGTATCTGCGCGGCGAGCTGCTGGATGCCATCAACATTAGCTCCCTGGACCTTGATACCCAGCGGCGTCTTGATTCCGGTCAACTCCATATCGAGACGGTTCTCTACCGGCATCGTCCAGGTATTGGAGAGGCCGGGAAATTGTAGCTTCTCATCCATCTGCTGAATAAGTTTGTCGTAGGTCATGCCGGCAGGCCATTGCTCCCGCGGTTTGAGCATTACGGTGGTGTCGTACATATCGAGTGGAGCATTGTCGGTGGCGCTGTCCGAACGGCCCGCCGAGCCATAGACACTCATCACCTCCGGAAAACCGCGAAGAATGCGGTCCTGCTGTTGCAGCAACGTCTTCGCCTGCCCAATGGCAAGTCCGGGAAGCGCCGTCGGCATGTACAGCGTGGAACCCTCGAAGAGAGGAGGCATGAATTGGCTGCCCAGGCGCAAGGCAAGCGGGAACGTCACCAGCAAGAAAATAACATTGACGATGATGGTCAGTGCGCGGCGCCGCAGGCAGAATCTCAGTATTGGCAGATAGAGCGCTTTTGTGAAACGCGAAATGGGGTTGGCGCTCTCAGGCCGCAGCCGGCCCCGAATGAGCATAACCATGAGTACGGGGACGAGGGTGATGGCGAGAATGGACGACGATCCCACCGCCAGCGTCTTGGTCCACGCCAGCGGGCGGAACATTCTTCCTTCCTGCGCTTCAAGCAGGAAAACCGGAAGGAAAGAGACAACGATGATGAGAAGCGAAAAGAACAGTGCTGGGCCAACTTGCTTTGCCGCTTTGATCAGAATCGAACGACGCTCTATTTCCGAGACCGGCCCCGGACCGTGCTCCTGCCGGTCCGAGAGATGGCGATAACCGTTCTCGACCATCACGATGGACGCATCCACCAAAACTCCGATAGCTAGAGCGAGGCCACCGAGCGACATGATGTTCGAGGTCACGCCCAGCAGATAGATAGGAATGAACGACACCACAACGGCTATGGGCAGGGCCAAGATCGCAATGAGCGCCGAGCGGAAGTGAAACAGAAAGACGACGATCACAATGCTAACGATGAGCGCCTCTTCCAGCAGGTCGCGTTGCAGAGTTGTTATGGATGCCTGGATAAGACCGGAGCGGTCGTACCCCGGGAGAATCTCAACGCCAGGCGGAAGGGAGGGCGCGATCTCATGCAGCTTTTGTTTCACAGCCTTAATAACATTCAGCGCATTCATGCCTTGACGCATGACGATGATGCCGCCAACGGTTTCGCCTTCGCCGTTCCACTCGGCCAAGCCTTCGCGAATATCAGGGCCAAAGCTGACCGTCCCCAGATCGCGCAGCAAGACAGGCGTTCCATTCTTGCTGCCTACGGAGACCATCGCCAGATCATTGAGCGAACGCAGATAGCCCAAGCCGCGGATCATATACTGAGCGCCGCTGAGGTCGAGCACCCGCCCGCCCACTTCATTGGTGCTGGCTTTAACCCGGTCAATGACCATCGAGAGCGGGATTCCGTATGCCAGCAGCTTTTTGGGGTCGAGCTGCACTTGATACTGTTTTACGAAGCCGCCGATGCTGGCGACCTCCGCCACTCCAGGCACGGTTTCGAGCGCATAGCGCAGGTGCCAATCCTGCAATGTACGCAGGTCGGCAAGACTTAATTTGTGGCTCCTGTCCACGATGGCATACTCGTACACCCAACCTGCGCCGGTAGCATCGGGGCCGATCACGGGATGAACATTCGCGGGCAGGCGTCCGCTAATCTGCTGGAGATATTCGATCACCCGCGATCTTGCCCAATAGAGATCAGTGCCGTCTTCAAAGACGACAAAGACATACGAATCGCCGAACATGGTCTGCGCCCGCACCGCCTTGACATGCGGCGCGGCCAGAAGGCTGGTGACAATGGGATAGGTAACCTGATCTTCGATCACATCGGGTGGTTCGCCGGCCCAGCTGGTATGCACGATGACTTGCACGTCGGAGATGTCCGGCAGCGCGTCCACCGGCACATGCTTGATGGACCAGATACCTGCTAAGGTGAGCATCAGCACAGCGGTAAAAACAAGAAAACGATTGTGCGCACAAATTTCTATGATTTTTGCGATCACGTTATATTCCTCCCGTCGTGTTTACTCGAAGCTGCTTGGTCGCAATCGTTTGGCCATCCTTTTGTACCGTGATGGTCACCTGCCATGTACCGCCGGAATCCAGCTTTCCGCTGCCCTCATAGAGGCCGCCACCTTTTTCGCTTAGCTTTGCATTCGCATCTATCGCAGCCATACCCATGGCAGGCATCGCAGACATGTAGAACCTGATCGCAACTTCCGCCCCAGTGACAGGAGATCCATTCGGATCGGTGATCTTTACCCGAAAAGTATTGTTGCCCCGCTGAGGTGGCGTGGGATCCGTAGTGAACTCCACCTTGGATTGCGGGCCTTGCGATTTGATGGGGGGCGTCGCAGATGCGCCAGCGCCGGGGGGAGGCGGGAGATAAGACCCTGCCGCTGCCTGCAACTGGCTCTCCGAATCAATGAGAAAATTGGCTGAAGTGACGATTGACTGGTGCGGCTTCAGTCCTTTGAGCACCACGAAGTCATCCCCCACGCGCGGGCCGAGCGTGATTTCCTTCGGTTCAAGATTGCCGTCACCTTGATTGAGAAAGACCAACTGGCGTGTGCCGGTTTGAAATACAGCTGACGCAGGAATCACAAGCTGACGCCCCATGCTTGACTTCAAGTCCACATTCACAAACATGCCGGGTTTTAGCTTCAGGCCCGGATTGGCGACTGCCAGGCGCACATGAACCGTGCGCGTCGCCATATCAACCTGGGGCAGT
>JBDTLH010000325.1:0-7902 GCA_039934875.1 Acidobacteriaceae bacterium
GCCATCATCCGAGCCGATCCAGATCGTGCCCGCCTCTTTGCGTGATGGGGCGATAGTGAAAATGGTGGCAAATATCTCCGGGCCGTTCATGTCGTGCGTGATCGGTCCCCCGGAGTCGCCCAGCGTCTTGGGATCGTGTTTCGTCAAATCCGGCGACATCTTCTGCCAACTCTGTCCTTGGTTGGTGGTCTTATAAAGAAATTGCGAAGAGGTGTAGAGGGTGTTGGGATCGAACGGTGAAAATACAATGGGAAATGTCCACTGCCAGCGGTCCGGCAACGTGCTCGCCGCCTCGCCCGAAAAGAATCTGGGATAGACTTCCACATCGCGCTCTTGTTTCGTCTGGCGATCGAAGCGCGAGAGCAGCGCGCCCTGGCTGCCTGCATAAAAAATATTGGGATCGATGGGGCTGGGCGCAATATATCCACTCTCGCCGCCGCCCACCTCATACATTACCCTCATCGGGTCCAATCCAAATTGCCTGCGCTGCTTCTCGCTGGAGACACAGATGGTCGAGTTGTCCTGCTGCGCCCCGCACACCTGATAAGGAAAATCCTTGGTCGTGGCCACGTGATAGAGCTGCGCGGTGGCGAAGTCCTGCCTGCTCCAAGTCTTGCCGCCGTTAACGGAAACCGCCGCGCCGCCATCATCACTGGTCACCATGCGCTGCGGATTGTTGGGATCGATCCAAAGATCGTGATTGTCGCCGTGCGGCGGATGCAGCGTGATCTTAAAGGTCTTGCCGCCATCCGTCGATTTATAGAAGCCGACGTTCAGCCCATAAACCGTGTCTTTGTCTTTCGGATCGGCGAAGATATGCGTGTAATAGAAAGCGCGCTGCCGCAGCTTGCGCTGATCGTTGACTTTATTCCAGGATTTGCCCGCGTCATCGGAGCGGAAAAGTCCTCCGTCTTCGGCTTCGATCTGCGCATAGACACGGTTGGAATCCGCGCCCGATACACTGACCCCGATGCGTCCGATCACCCCTTTGGGCAAGCCCGGATTCCGTGTGAGCTCGGTCCAATGATCGCCGCCGTCCTCCGTCTTGAAGATGCCGCTGCCCGGACCGCCGCTCGACATCTGATACGAAACGCGATATGCCTGCCACAGCGCCGCATAGAGCACCTTGGGATTATTGCGGTCCATGCTGAGATCCACCGCGCCGGTTTTATCGTCCCGAAAGAGCACCTTCTTCCAGGTCGCGCCGCCATCCGTCGAGTGATAGACGCCGCGCTCTTCGTTGGGAGCAGCCGGATGCCCGAACGCCGCCACGAACACGTTGTCAGGGTCCCTAGGGTCTATGCGAATGCGCGAAATGATCTGCGAATCGCCTAGCCCCACATGCTTCCATGTCTTCCCCGCGTCGCTTGACTTGTAAACGCCGTCTCCCTGCATAATGTTTCCCCGCAGACAGACCTCGCCCATCCCGATATAAATCACATCCGGATTCGACTCGGAGACAGCAACTGCGCCTACTGAGGAACTCTTAAGCTGTCCGTCGGTGACCGCCTTCCAGGTGTCTCCGCCGTCGGTGGTCTTCCACAGTCCGCCTCCCACTGCCCCAAAATAATATTCATTGGGGCGCGAAGGCGAGCCGGAGGACGCAATCGACCTTCCCCCGCGGAAAGGGCCGATGCTGCGCCATTGGAAGGCTTTGAACCAATCTGCCGAGTAAGGCGTGGACTGTGCGAATGCGGCAGAGCCTGAGCAGAGCAGCGCAACCATGAATGCGCCGCGAACGAAGCTGGACTTGATCAACAGGGGCCTCCGAGGGGGAAATAAATTGGAAGAGCGAGGATACGCTACCACACCGGGCAGAACAAGCCGGAGGTCGCGACCCAGCAGCCAGGCGCCTGTAGCTCTTGTCCATTGCTGAGTTCCTTGCATCTAACCCGTCATGAAACTCGAAGGAAGACGCGCTCTTATCACCGGCGGCAGTCAAGGCATTGGCCGTGGCATTGCCCTCCGCATGGCGCAAGAGGGCGCCGACATCGCCATTGATTACCTCACTGCGGATGGCAATGAGAACAGCCTCGTGCAGCAGATCCAGGCAATGGGCCGCAAGGCGGCAGCGGTCCAGGCGGACGTCAGCAAAATTGCCGAGATCGGAAATTTGTTCACCCAGGCCGAGCAACAGATCGGCCCTATCGACATCCTGGTGAATAACGCCGGAGTGGAGCGCCGCGCGCCATTTCTTGAAGCGACCGAAGCGGACTATGATCTGGTGCTCAACGTAAATTTGAAGGGCCCGTTCTTCGTCAGCCAGAGTTTCGCGCGCGGATTGGCGGCGGCGAAGCGTCCGGGAAAGATCATTAACATCAGCAGCGTGCATGAGGAGCTTCCTTTCCCTCACTTCGCCAGCTACTGCGCATCCAAGGGCGGTTTGAAGATGCTCACGCGCGATCTCGCCATCGAACTTGCGCCCATGCAGATCACCGTGAACTCCATTGCTCCGGGCGCGATCAAAACACCCATCAACGCCAAGCTGATGGAAGATAAAGCAGAGATGGGCCCGCTGCTCGCGCATATACCGCTGGCCCGCCTGGGCACTCCCGAAGATGTTGCTGGATGCGCCGTGTTCCTGGCCTCAGCGGACGCCGACTACATCACCGGTACCACCCTCTTCGTCGACGGCGGGTTGCTCTGGGACTATCACGAGCAGTGAGCGCACTCCGCAATCACCACTCAGGAAACTGTTGGGCAGGCCCTCCGGGTTCAGCCGAGAGATAAGCCGCGCCCATTCGCACTCTCAATCAAGCTGGCCCATCCGCTATACTCATCTTCCATACCGTCGAACCGAAGCAAAAACCTCGCCCAGCAGGTACTCAGCAAAATGTCATCCGCACCCGCAGACTCCCGCGCCGTATCGCCCGATAACAGCAACACAAATTACGGCCGCCCTCTGGCTATCGTTACCACGCTGTTCTTCATGTGGGGAGCGCTGACCGCACTCAACGACATCTTGATTCCCCACCTTAAATCCATTTTTGATCTGAACTATGCCAAGGTCATGCTGGTGAACTCTGCCTTCTTCGGTGCGTATTTCGTGTTCTCCATTCCGTCGAGCAAGGTTATTGAATCGATTGGCTACAAGCGTTCCATGGTCACCGGCCTCTTCGTCATGGCCCTGGGCACCGCGCTATTTATTCCCGCGGCCAGCGTCGCCTTCTTCCCGCTCTTCTTGACCGCACTGATTGTCCTCGCGGCCGGCATCACCCTCCTGCAGGTCTCCGCAAATCCCTATGTCTCAGTGCTAGGCAGGCCGGAGACCGCGTCCAGCCGCCTCAATCTCACACAGGCATTCAACTCGCTGGGCACCACCGTAGCGCCGTATATTGGCGGACTGCTCATCTTGAGCGCCGCCCCTATGTCCTCCGAGGCCATGCATAATCTGGCCGGCGCCGCATTGCACGCCTATCGCACTCAGGGAGCCTCTTCGGTGAAGATGCCATACCTCGTGCTCACCGTCGCGCTTGCGCTGCTGGGCGTCGTCATCGCGCTCTCCCGGTTGCCGCAGCTTGAGGCGCTGGAGCAACCGGCCAAAGGCGAGGAGCGCACCGGCCACGGCTCCAGCCTCTGGCACTATCGCCAACTCGTATTAGGAGCGGTTGGCATCTTCACCTATGTGGGGGCGGAAGTTGCGATTGGCAGCTTTCTGGTCAACTACATGAGCCAGAGCTACATCGGCGGGATCTCAGAGCAGACTGCCGCCAAATACGTCGCATTCTACTGGGGCGGAGCCATGGTCGGACGCTTCATCGGCTCCGGATTGTTGCAGAAGATCAGGACTGGAAAGCTGCTGATGACCGTCGCCCTCGTCGCCGCTTCGCTGGTGGCAACCTCCATGCTCACCTTCGGACACATCGCCATGTGGACCATTCTCGCGGTCGGCCTCTTCAACTCCATCATGTTTCCCAGCATCTTCACCCTGGGCATCGATGGTCTGGGCAACCTGACCAGCAAGGCCTCCGGCATCTTGATCATGGCGATCGTCGGAGGCGCGATAATTCCCGTCGCCCAAGGCGTCATTGCCGACCGCATTGGCATCCACCACGCCTTCATCTTGCCTATTCTCTGTTACCTCTATATCGCTTACTTCGCATTTGATCGCTACCAGGCGGAAGCGGCAAATCCTCACGCAGCCTGACTCATCCGAGTGGTGCGTTTCGCCTATTCTTCGCTTACAATGATCGCGTGGCAACTCTTCGCGAGACCCGCTTCGCCGGCGCCGAGCCACTGGGCAACGACGATAACACCGTAGATTGGCTGCTGCTCGACCTCAACTCCTACTTTGCATCCGTCGAGCAGGAGCTGCGCCCAGAGCTGCGCGGCAAGCCCGTCGGCGTCGTTCCCGTCTTTGCCGACACCACCGTATGTATCGCCGCCAGCTATGAGGCCAAGGCGTTCGGAGTTAAGACCGGCACCCGCGTGAGCGATGCAAAAATCATGTGCCCCGGAATTGTGTTCGTTGAAGGTCGGCACGAGCTCTACGTCGAATATCACCACAAAATCGTAGAAGCGGTGGAATCGTGCATCCCCGTCGCGGTGGTCATGTCCATCGATGAGATGGCATGCCGGCTGCTCGGCAGCGAGCGCCGGATCGAGCGCGCCGTCGAAATCGCCCACTCCATCAAGCGCGCCGTCCGGGCGAATGCCGGCCAAACCCTGCGTTGCTCCATCGGCCTCGCTCCCAATCGCTATCTGGCAAAAGTCGCCAGCGATATGCAGAAGCCGGATGGACTCACCCTGCTGCGCCGCAACGAGCTTCCTCATTCCTTGCTTCCCCTCAAACCGATCGACCTGCCCGGCGTCGGACGCCGTATGAATGAGCGGCTGCTGCATCAGGGCATCGCGTCCATGGAGCAGATCATCGCCCTCTCTCCTGCCCAGATGCGCAACGTATGGGGCAGCGTCAGCGGAGAGCGCCTCTGGCATCTGCTGCGCGGCAGCGACTATGACGATCTCAAGGAGGAGCAGAAATCCATAGGACACTCGCACGTGCTCTCCCCGGAGATGCGCAGCGACGATACTGCATACGCCGTGATTCAGAAGCTGTTACAGAAGGCGGCCACACGTTTGCGCGCCATGCAGTTCTGGGCTGGCGCGATGGAGGTAACCATCAAATACGCGCCGCCTCCCAGGCAGATGGCACACTCTTCAGTCCCTGCCAAGAGAGTGGGAGCATTCGATGTTCCCGAACGAATTGCTCCGCGTTCGCACGCGCCAGATAGCGGCGAGTCGTTTATCAAGTTCACCTGGCACGAGCGCATGCAGATGATCGAGTGCCAGGACACGGTAACGCTGGTCGAAGTATTGCACGCCCTGTGGGCGCGCCGTCCACAGCAGCGAGCGAAACGCGAATCCGTCGTACCGTATTTCGTGGGAGTGACGCTCTCCGAACTGGTGCCCGACAACCTGCACTCGCTTGACCTCTTCGGCGATTCCAAGCGCGCGCAATTGAGTAAGACCGTGGACCGCATCAACCAGAAATACGGATCACAGACTTTATACTTCGCAGGCATGCACCTCGCCCGCGAAGCCGCACCCACGCGCATCGCCTTCCAATCCATCCCCGACTTGTTCTAGCAATCCCATCATCGCTGTACACTCTTTCGAAGTGTCGTCGTGTGGCCGCAGCGTTCTTTGCTGTGGCTACAGCGTCTATGCAGTTCAGCGGAAAATTCATTTACACCTGCCGTTGAAATGCTGCGAAAAATATCATTTCTTACCGATCACGCGGAGGCCCTCAGCCCGGCTTTACAGGCTGCGGAAAAAATCGGTTTTGGGTAGACCACGGCATTTATGCTGGGGATAAGTCGTTCATAACCAGTAGGGTCTTTAGACCCTGGGGTCAGAATCTAACTTTTCCGCAGCCTGTTTAGCCGCGGAGGAGAAAATCCCTACACTATACCGAATTGGCTTTAGCCACGGAGGAGAAAACCCCGCAACGCTTTACCAACTTGGCTTTAGCCGCGGAGGAGACCATCCGCAACGCTTTACCGAATTGGCTTTAGCCACGGAGGAGAACATACACTGAATCAGAATGCTCACAACCCTCATCATCACGGCCATGTTCTCCTCCCTTGCGCTCGCGCAGACTCCCCCTAATCCGGCATGGAGCGACGCCCAAAAGGCCACCATGGCGGATCACGTCCGGCAAGAGTTTCTGCACGCCTGGAGCGGCTACAAGCAATACGCATGGGGACACGATGAGGTGCGCCCTCTTAGCAAACAGCCGCACGATTGGTATGGCGTTTCGCTGCTGATGACTCCTGTCGATGGGCTTGACACCATGATTTTGATGGGACTCACGCCGCAGGCCGACGAAGCCCGCAAGCTCATCGACACCCAACTCAACTTCAACCAGGACATCTACGTCAAGAACTTCGAGATCACCATCCGGCTCCTCGGCGGATTGCTCAGCAGCTACGAACTCTCACACGATAAGCGCCTGCTCGAATTGGCGGAGGATCTCGGCGCGCGGCTCCTGCCGGCCTTCAACTCGCCCACCGGCATGCCCTACGTCTTCGTCAACCTGAAGACCGGAGCAGTGCGCGGCGTCGAAAGCAATCCCGCTGAGATCGGGACCCTGATTCTCGAATTCGGCACTCTCAGCAAATTTACGGGCAAGCCAATTTATTTTGAGAGGGCCAAGCGGGCGCTCACCGCGCTTTACAAGAGGCAATCCCCGCTCGGGTTGGTGGGCGCATCCATCAATGTCGAGACCGGAAAATGGACGGACGAGACTGCCTCCATCACCGGCGGGATCGATTCCTATTATGAATATCTCTTGAAATGCTCCATCCTCTTTGGCGACAAAGACTGCGACCACATGTGGCACTCCAGCATCACCGCGGTGAATAAATACCTCGCCGACGACCGGGCCGATGATCGCAAAAACGCCCTCTGGTATGGGCAGGCGAACATGTACACCGGCAAGCGCATCTCCACCGAATATGGCGCGCTGGACGCGTTCTTTCCCGCAGTCCTCGCGCTCTCCGGCGACCTCGATCGCGCCCGGCTCTTACAGGAGTCAAGCTATAAGATGTGGGAGCTCGCCGGCATTGAGCCCGAGGTCATCGACTACTCTACGATGGCGATCAAGGACCCACACTATCAGCTTCGGCCAGAGATCATTGAATCCACCTACTATCTTCATTACTTCACCAATGACCCCCATTATCTGGACATGGGAAAAACGTTCTATGACGGCCTGGTGCGCTACGCCCGTACCGATGTTGCCTTCGCCGCGCTTGACAATGTGCAAACCAAACAGAAGCGCGATTCCATGGAGAGTTTCTTCTTTGCCGAGACGCTGAAATATCTCTACCTGCTCTATGCACCGAAGAATACGCTCGACCTTACAAAAACCGTCTTTAATACCGAGGCGCACCCCCTCAGCCTGGAATGGCCACGCTAGCTGGAGCACCTCCCGGCCCACGCACGTTGTTCGCCTTTTCATCCTGAGTGCAGCGAGGGACCTCGCGCTTTGCCGTCACCGCATGACTGTCTCGCAGGTCACGGATTGCTTCACCCGCCCCCCAGGGCGGGCAGCAGCGATGAAGCGCCCGCGAGAAATGTCACTCCGATAATGAGGCTATACGCGGCAGTAAGACACGTAACAAACGTGAGCACCGCCGGACGGTTGAAACTGATGCGGAAAATGCCGGCGGCGGAAGCCGTCATGATCGTGTTCATCACAAGCAGCCCCACGATGAACAGCCCTAATCCGAGAAAGCCCTTACCAATGCCGCCAAGATTCGCCGCCAGCAGAAACACCACGATTTGCGTGGGGGTCTCTGCTCCCAATCCGTGGATGATGCCGATGATAAATGCTGACCGGCGGTCATATTGAAAGCGGAATGCCTGCGGCCGCGGAATATCAGGCCGAAAGACCGACCG
>JBDTLH010000326.1:0-4738 GCA_039934875.1 Acidobacteriaceae bacterium
CCTCAACTCCTCATTCAAACGCGAATTCTCAATCGCAATCGCCGCCTGCGCCGCAATGTTCGCCACCAGCTTCTGCTTGTCCGCGCTGAATACCCCGGCTGCCGCGTGGCCGAAAAACATCCCCCCCAACACCTCGCCCGAGCGCGAAATCACCGGCACCGACATATAACTTCGGACCGCTGGATGTCCCTCCGGCATTCCTCGAAACGGAGTGTTATGGCCATAGCGCGGGTCCTCGGTAATGTCTTCCGAGCGCACCGCCTCCTCGCCCCGGAACGTGGGCCCGAAGACCGCCGTGTTGCGCGGCATGGGAAAACCAGCGAACGCCTCCCGCGGTATCCCGGACAGCGTGAACAGCATCAAGCTCTCGCCGGCGGCGTCGGTAACGTTGTGAAAAAACGCCCCGAATTGCGCCCCCGCCAGTTCGCACGCCGCATCCGTCGCCGCCTGTACCACCTTCTCCAGATCGTGCTCTCCAGCCAGCAGCAATCCGGTCTCAAGCAGCAGCTCCACCTGCCGCCCCGCAGTCAACTCCTGCTCCCGCTTCGCCCCTTGCACCGCTTCCATGCCCATTCAAATTAACCCCAAAAGCCTGTCCCTGCTGAGACTAACAGAAGCAAAACCGCAATTCTCCACGTAAGAACCGTCTAAAAGGCGCGGAAAAAACACCAAAAGCGATCAAAAAGCATCGTTTCGCATCATCTTTTTCACTAATTTGCAGGCGCTGAAAAGAACGTAAAAACCGGGGAAAGGCCGCCCTCCCCCCGTCCATCTATGAACCCACCAGCAGGATCGGAGAGGTCGGCTTTTCGCTGCCCGCCGCGTTTTCCACAGTGATTGCAAAGCCTTTAGCCTCCGGAGCCTGGGTCATTTCGGTATGTGTCATGACCGCCGATCCCTTCGCATCCGGCGCGAAAGTGCCCGCCGCCAGGGGCGCCGCGCCACTCGCGGGCAGCAACCACAATTCATACGCCTTCCCCGTCGGAAGTGGAGCTAAGTTGCTCGCTATCAACACGATAGCCTTCCGGTTCCGCAAATACATGGTGTGCGCCCCCGGCACCTTCTTCTGCCCCCCACCCACCAGCGACAACGACACCTTCTGGACCAGTGGAGAAGTCAGCGCATCGGCGATCAATTGCGCCTGGGTCAACTGCGCCTGAGTGTCCCCAAGTTTCCCGCGCGCTGCTTCCAAGTTGTTGCGAAGATTGGAGTTGTTGACCCAAAGCAGGATCGCGAAGAGGGCCAGCAGCGCCGCTGCAAAGGGCGAGGCAAAGCTCCACCAGGGGCGCCGCATGGGCGCATACAGGGGGACATTTTCCTCCAAATCGCGCGGCATATCCGCTGCTTCGGAGCGCACGGGGCGCTTCGCTTCCAATAAGCCCGCGGCGGCCAGCAAGCGCTCCCGCGAGCGCGCCGGAGCAGCCGGCCCGGACGCCGTAAGTGCAAGCAAAACCATACCTTCGCTCACCTCAGCGTATTCACGGCGGCAGGTGCCACAGCTCTCCAGATGTTCGCGCACCTGGACTGCTTCGGGCCCGGGCAGCTCTCCCAGCGCATATAGAGTGAGTTTGTCCATGAGGGCAAGATGCTCTTCGTTGGTCATGACAGTGCCCTCCTTATCGTGATTAACCCGGTGCGAATCCGGGTTTTTACCGTTCCCAGCGGCTCCCCTGTCTTTGCCGCAATCTCGGAGTGGGTCATGCCTGCGAAGAAGGCCAGCTCCACGTCCCGCCGTTGCTCCGCCGGCATCCCCGCCATACACTCGCGCGCCTTACTGGTCAGCGCCTGGCGGACCGCACGGTCTTCGAGGTCGAGGGAGCCAGCGAGAGGCACATCCTCGATGTCAACTTCCGGCCGCCGCCGCCGCCTGGCGTCGATCGCCCGGTTGCGGGTCAGCACTGCCAGCCATGCTGGAAGAGAGCCACGCGCCGGATCGAAGGAGTGCGGTTTGCGCCAAAGCTGAAGAAAAACCTCTTGCAAAACGTCCTCCGCCGCCGCCGTGTCTCCCAGGCTCCGCAGAGCGACCGAGTAAACCAGGTTGCTGTACTTGTCATACAACGATTTCAGGCCACTGCCGTCACCGTTCTGCAACAATGCCACTGCCTGCGCATCGTCGGCGGGGGGCAGTGGGCCTGGCTTCGGTCCTTCCATCACGGGGTCGTCAGTTCCGTCCATATTGAGTACGAGTGTAAAGCGAAAGCAGATTCAGAGTATAAGGCTTTCGCGGTGAATCCGCATTACGGGACGTAAGATTGCTGAGAAACGCCGAGCGCAAAGGGCCTCACCACAGAGGACACAGAGGACACGGAGAAGAAAAAACTGAAAAATCTAAATCGTGAATTTATCTTTGGTCCCCCGCGAAAGGACTACTCCACACAACGGCATCCGCCACAGAGGACAGAACTGCCGAACAAATGCGACTGCGCGGGATGAGGCTGGAGGGCGGGGTTGTGTAAAGTTTTTTTTGCGTAAACGGCAGGATTAGGTTTTCCCCTAAGATAGCGAGCCGTAGCACCCGAGGGCTGTGGGAATGTGGGAAGCGTTCTTTGCTTTCCCATTGCCTTTTCTTGTTCAAATGCTCCTCCTCTGCGTCCTCTGTGTCCTCTGTGGTGAAGCACTGGCTTTTGCTCTTCGCGGCCAAGGTTAAATTCGGCACATTCCCAAAACGGGAAATCTCATGAGCAAAATCTTCGCTTTTCCTTTGCCCAATGTTCGCTCATGCCGGATACTCGCTTTACCCCGATCGGAAGGCAAAACAGGAGAGAGTTCTTATGAGAATACTGGTTGTGGATGAGGACCGCGCACTGGCCGGGTTTATTCGCCGGGGGCTCGAATCGGAGGGGTATCACGCGGAGGCGGTGCATGATCTGGGAGACGCGAGGAGCGCGTTGGAGCGCTTCGCCTACGATCTTGTCCTCCTGGATATTCATATGGAAGAGAATGGCGGAGCGCAACTCTTGCGCTGGGTTAAGGAATCGGGCCTCAATTCGTTGGCGCTGGTGCTCACCGGACGCAACCGGGTGGAAGACCGGGTGGCCTGCTTCGATCTGGGCGCGGACGACTGTCTGATCAAACCATTCTCGTTTGCCGAATTATCGGCGCGAGTGCGGGCGTTGCTGCGGCGCACGGTGAAGCCGGCCGATTATTCCGTGCGCTACAGCGATCTCGAGCTCAACCGGGTAGAGCGCAAGGTCTATCGCGGCGGCAGGTTCATTGACTTGACCACTAAGGAGTTCGCCTTGCTCGAGTACCTGATGTTAAACGCGGGGCGGACCGTCTCGCGCTCCATGATTCTGCAGGATGTATGGCGCATCGGCTTCGACACCATGACCAATGTGGTGGATGTGTACATCAACTACATCCGCAAGCCGTTCACGCCGGAGCAGGTAAAGCAGAGTGTTGCGCCGCTTTTAGCTAGCGCGGTGAAGCGGTGAGCGCGGGGCCGCTGGTGGCAGAGCGGGGCCAGATGTGGACCTTGCATTTGGCGGCGAGTGTGCGTGAGGTCTTCGAGATGATGCTGGGAACATCGGTCGAGTTCGAAGAGCAGGCGGAGACCGAGTTCGAGGTGACGGCGCTGGTTGGTCTGGCCGGAGCATTGTCCGGCAATTTTCTGCTGCGCTGCCGGCGTCTGGGATTGGAGCGGATGGGAGAGTGTATGCTGGGCAGCGCGGTCGGCCTGGAGGAATCGGTGGATGCGCTGGGAGAGGTGTGCAATATGCTGGCGGGAAGCTGGAAGCGGCGGATCCCGGAGCTGGCGGAGCGGTGCATGCTGAGCGTTCCGACGGTGGTGCTGGGCAGCAGCTATGAGGTCCGTTCGCCGGACGCGCTAGAGCTGCTGGAGCAGCAGTTTGTCTTTTGCGGAGAGCCGGTCTCGCTGCGCTTGCAGGTGCAGAAGAGCTAAGATGAGGGACAAGGGATGGTCACCCATTCAAACTCCATAAATAACCGAAACCACCGTAGAGATCACCAGGCCATGAGCGTTCAGGCGATGTATTCACGGATGTAGTCGTCCTGCGAAGCGGCGAGGGCGCGAACGTCTCCATTGAATATCACTTTGCCGTCCTTCAACATGAGGAAGCTGGTGGTTTCGTTTACCTGGCCCTTGGGCATGGCGACCATCTTCTTTTGTTTTTGATCGTAGCGATGGTCGGCCATCATGAACGCATCCTGCAGGCGGTGCGTGACCAGCAGGGCGGTGGTGTGATAGACGTCGCGCTGCTTCACGATCAGCGCCACGATGGTGGTCGAGGTGACCGGGTCGAGTCCTCCGGTGGGCGAATCGTAGAGGATTACCTGGGGTTGGGTAATCAGCGCGCGGGCGATCGCGACGCGGCGGCGCATGCCTCCTGAAAGCTCGGAGGGGAACTGTCGCATGGTGTGATCGAGCTCGACGAAGCGCAGCGACTCTTCCACGCGATGGTCAATCTCCTGGGGCGGAACGTGCTCCTCAATCAGGCGATAACCGACGTTATTCTCAACCGTCTGCGAGTCAAAGAGGGCACTCTCCTGAAAGACCATTCCGATATTGCGCCGCAGCTCGAAGAGCTCTTCTTCGCTCATGGCGGTGACGTCTTCTCCTAGCACGCGAATGCGCCCGGAGTCGGGCTTAATCAGGCCTAGAGCAAGTTTGAGGATGGTGCTCTTGCCGGAGCCGGCGACCCCCAGGAGGATTTTGGTCTCCCCTTTGGGCACATGAAAGCTGACGCCCTTGAGCACCTGGTTCTCGTCAAAGCGAAGG
>JBDTLH010000327.1:0-4397 GCA_039934875.1 Acidobacteriaceae bacterium
CGCTGGGGGGAGAGAGTTCCCCTAGCGCCAAGTCTTTCTATGACTTAGCGAAGGCCCTGACCAAAGCAATGGCGGCGAAGCCGGAGAACGATGAGGACCTGATCAAGATCGTTTAGCCTTGGGTCACAGGTCACGGGTCACGGGCTGAGGCATGGCTGATTTTTTTGGGGTGTCGAGGAGAGAGATGAAGATGCGGGTGGCGATTCTAGTTTTGGGACTCGCAGCGGTGGGTGGCGCGCAAACCGGAGCGCGGACCTCGAGCGCGGGGCAGGCGACGGTGCGGACCGGCGTAAGGGCGCAGAAAGAGGTGGGCGACTTGATCCGGGAATTTCTTTCGAAGGTGAATGATCCCGCGATGCACAACCGCTTCTGGGCGGACGATCTGATCTATACCAGCGCTGCGGGGAAGGTGAAGACCAAGGCGGAGATCATGGAGAGCATGCGCAACGCTCCTAAAGCGGCGGCTGGCGACACCTCCACTTATAGCGCGGAGCAGATGCAGGTGCGACAGTATGGAGATGTAGCGGTCGCGGCTTTTGAACTGGTCCACCGCGACGGGAGCAAGGTTGACCATTATCGCAATACCGGGACCTTTGTAAAGCGCGATGGAAGGTGGCAGGCGGTGGCGTGGCAGGCGACGAAGGTGGAGTAGAGAACTGGCAGCATCCACTCTGTGATATCGCTTCAGTGGGGCGTTCTCAGTAGTCCGGGGAATAGGCCCAATTTCTCCCTGGATATTCCGAAAGGACGCTCAAGATGGACCGTAAAATTCGGCCGCCTTGGGACTGCGTCGCTCATCGGGCAATGAAGTGAATCGTGATTTGCACCTCTTCGGGGTTGGGATGTCCATTGCAGATCTCAGGCGTGTAGGTCCATTGCTGCGCCATGCTGAGAGCTTCGGCGTTGAGGTCGGGGCGCTCTGAATCTTCTACGACAGCGTCGTGGACTTTGCCATCGGTTTCAACCATGCCGTGCAGCACGACATCGTAGTTATTGCTGCCGTGGCCTGGTTTGGGCTGCGGCATGTAGGTGCCGAAGGGACGCCGCGCGGAGCTGCACAGATTGTTGATCTCCGCATGGGGCGGCGTGGCCAGCACCTCCTCAACCGGAGTAGTGAGCGGCTGCATGGTTTGCGTGACTTCCATCTTGAGCGCGCCAGCGACGGAATACCGGATGTTGCCGGGCATCAGGACCCCGGCAAAGGGAAAGAAATTGCTGTTCTCGACCAGCGTATCGCCGACTTTTTCGCGCAGCAGCGTGCCGTTTTCGCTATCCAGACAAAACTCGTTCTGCAACTGCGTCTTCTCTCCGCTGGTGCTCTCGAACTCGATGCAGGTGGCAGACCGGCCGTTCACTGTTTTCTTCGCGATGGAGCGGATGGTGTCAGCCTCATCGAAGTGCATCATCCGAATGGGCGCGACCTCCAGCAGGTCATATACCGCGGGCGGAGCGATTTTTGAAGTGCGCACGAAGGAGATTTGCCTGCCATTCAAGACTTCGAGATCGTGGTAGTCGCCGAAAGTGTATTCATCACGTCGGCCCTGGTGTTGCACCACCGCCCGAGTAAACGAGCCCTCTTGCGGATTGCCTTGCAGGCTGTAGGAGCGGAAGTGGTCGGTGCGCAATACATTCGGCAGCGTGGGGGCGGTGCTGGCGGCGGCGGCCCGCTCCATGAGACGAACCGCCTCTTGGCGCAATTGCGGATCTTCAGCATGGAGGAACGAAACAGCGAAAATCAAGGGAACGAGAGCTAAATGATAGAGCCGCATAAGCACCTCCGGAGTTAGCTTACCCGGATGTGTCAGGGGTTGTCTAGAGTTGCTGAAGCGAGTTCGGGGCTGACGAACCCCCCCGGCTAAAACAGGTTGTAGAAAAGTCAGAAACTTGACTCAGGGCCTAAAGTCCCGATCGATTATGCAGAACTGATTCCGCATAAATGCCGGGGTCTACCAAGCCTCCGTTTTTCCGCAGCCTGTGAAACTCGATTTTTTGCGTTTTATCCCACGGCTGAGGCCGGGGGAGCCACCGGATTCGCCGCCAGGTATATTGCGTGTTTTGTGATAGTTTTTTCCGCTATACAGTGCGGACGAGCCAAGCTACCCACGTTTCTGCTGCGCGGCTAGACGGATAGCGGTTCGAAGCCGGCGAACATGGCTTTCGATTCTTCGAGGGTATTCAGGGGGACGCAATCACAGATGGCGGAATACTTCGCCCACATCTTTCCCACGCCGGGGTGGGTGTGCGCGTGCTCGACCCCGCCGGCAGCCCACTCGAAGACCTCGATGATGGTGCCGTCCGCCGCTTTGGCCACAATAGGGATGCGGGCGGTTGCGAGACCTTCGCTTTGCAAATAGGGGACGTGCTCGCGCGTCAAGCCAAGCAGTTCCGCTTCTTTGCCCGGCTTCGGCCTGTAGGCAACGATAACGATGTTGCCCCTTCCGCCGTTGGTTACGGTAGTCATAAATCTCTCCTCTTGCAAACCGGTGATCGGAAAGGCGCGTCGCTACGAGTCGCGCTACTTCGTTTGCGACTTGGAAGCACGCGGCGGCTTTGCTACGGACTGCAAAGACGGTGTTCCCGAGCGACGGTCAGTTTTGATTTTGAAGGCGAGCAGTTCGTGGAGCGGCAGCCTGGCGTGTTCGGCGGTCAGATCGATTTCGCTGACGAGCTGGTTGCGGACGGCGACGGGACGCCAGCCTAGATTCATTCCGTCGGGAGTTTGCGTGGCGGTGATTGGGGCGATGGCATGGATGCGTCCGGCGCGGTCGTGGACAATGTAGCAGCGGCGAGATTGAGTGTCCATCTTTTTGAGCCTCTTAGCTTTGTCCTATTATTTAGCGGGGGCGGCGGCCATGCGCGGGTGAAACGTGACGGATTCGCTCTGGTTGGGGTTGCGCCACGTGACCAGCCAGTTGGTGTTGTTCGGCCCCGGCTCGGAGACCGCGTCGCGGGTCGCCCCCTGAATGACGATCTCAATGGCAGCCGCGGCCAGCGGGCGGTCGGGCCGCGCGCCGGCGAATTCGGGGACGGCGCTCATCATGCACCAGCGATCGGGATCAATCACTGAGTGGCCGTTGCCATCCACCACCCAGTGAATGAACGTCACCTCTTGTCCGGGGGCAAGCACGATCTCCGGCCAGCTATACAGGTCCACATTCACGCCCATGCTCAGCTCCTTCCAGCGGGAATTTTCAAATGCTGCGCTGCGGGAGCAGTGGTTGTCAAGCGGATAAGCTCAACGAAATCCAATCGCGCAGCGACCCCACACCCCGAAGCATCGGATTACCTCTCCGCACGGCCATCACTATATGAAAAACTCCCGCAGAAACGCCATCACGACATGAAACAGTCCCGCAGAAACGCCATCACCATATGCAAGCGTCCCGCAGAAACGTTCTTGATCATTGTCGGGCTGATCAATCTCCGCGGCCGCGACGCAGGTTATACATTATCGACGCAGATCAGGACCTTATACTTAAACGCCCTAAGCCGCGATTGAAACATCTCTACCGGTTGAAAGTGTATTGTTCTGAGAATCTTCTTTTATCAGAGCACGCAGCAGTGACGCTTGCAACTGAATGTAAAACAAGCAAGACTTGGCCTCAACTGGCAGCGGAACTCTCCATCCGTCCCTTGCTTGAAAGGACCGTACAAATCCTCGTTCCGCTCTTTGTTGCCTATTCGCTTGCTAACAAATTCGGGCTCACAATCCAAACCGTCGACTACTCTGTGCACCGGCTACTCTGCAGCAAGGGTGCCCCTATATCTCTATCTTCGAGCCTTGTGCGCTCACGTATTCTTTCTATAATCCGAGAGGTTCGCGCCCAAGTATCTCGATCTTCGTACCGTAAAGCTCGCAATTCTATTGTCCGGCAATTGAAACGCGATTCTGCGGGCCAGAGCGACTACATCTCAGGAAAACAATACCTTCTTCCCATTCTCCAACTCCAATTCAAGAGGATAGCGAAGCTAAATGATTCATTCGATGGAATGAAGGTGCGCTTGGCGCAGCACTGTGAGCTCTCAATTGATCCAGGGCTGCAGAGCGCAATTCTTAGAGCAGTTAAGTAAGTATTTCTTGTGAATCGCACTGGCAACGTGTTGAGATGTCACGCACCGAGTATCTGCGCTTCACCATCCCCATCTATTTCCCCAACCCCCGCCCCACCCGCTAAAATCAACCTTCACCACTCACCATGAAAATCCTTCCCTCCTGGCTCCGCACCATGCTCTCTGGCTCCCTGCCGGACGACGCCCAACTCGCCGACCAACTCACCCTCATCGGCATCGCCGTTGAAGCCATGTCCCGCTCTGAAGACCGCTCCGGCCCCGAGACCGTCTTCGACATGGACATCACCACCAATCGCGTCGATGCCATGAACCACTACGGCATCGCC
>JBDTLH010000328.1:0-3694 GCA_039934875.1 Acidobacteriaceae bacterium
ACTAATAGAGCGGATTCAAGGTTGTTGTACCCTCTGCGCGGACCCTTCGCGTTTGACTGCATAGTGCAGAGGTCCTGAGCACGATGGAGCCGTGCTCAGGATGACAAACCGTGGGGGTCGCGATATAGCCACAAACTCTCAGGATGACATTTCATAGGGGTACAGCGAGCATGGAACCGCTGTAACTCAGTGGGGAATCGTAGAGGCGCAACCGGAAGCCCGACCGATCTTCATGCCGGGAAGGCAATGGAGAATTTCGCAGCGGCTGCGAAGAGACGCTTGTCTCGTGTCCAGAGCCTGTTGCTCCCGCGCTGCTCACGCCGTTGCTGCATTTACTCAGGCTCAGGTTGCGCGAAAGTTTCCGCGGCGGCTTTGATGGCTTGTTCTATTTGACTTAATTCTTCGTCGGTTATTTCGGAGAAGGTTTGCCGTTTGCCGCGGGAGAGCTTGCCGTGGTTTTGCTGGACGATGCGGACGAGGAGGGACGCCCGCTGATTGGGCATATCCACAATTTCCATGACCGACTGCATGGCGGCGTCGAAAAACTTCAGAAAATCGAGCTCGCGCTTGAGATCGCGGATTATGGTCTCTTCGATGCAGTCGAAGAGGTATTCCGTTTGCAGAGTGGCGTCGAAATAGCGGTAGAGGTCGGCGATTTCATCGACTACGGACAGCCTTTGTCCGGAGTCCATGGTGTAACGGATGAAGGGGGCGATCGCGTCAGAGAACGATGCCAGCGCCTCATCATAAGCGCGCATGTTCCGGAGCATGGCGGCGGAGACAGGAAAGACGACGCCCGGAGGGGTGAAGCGCATTTTTGCCAGAACATTGTGGACGAGGAAGCGGTGGATGCGGCCATTTCCATCCAGGAATGGGTGAATGAAAACAAACCCGAATGCCGCCGCCGCCGCGGCACAGACGGGATGCACCGGGCTGGCGGGAGCGATCAGGGCGGCGATCATCTTCGCCCAACCTTCCATAAGCGAAGGGAGATCCTGGGGCCGAGGACATACGAAGAGAACATGCTGAGAATAGTCAGGCTGGGTTTCGCCGATATAGACCTGAGTGTCTCGCCAACCCTTTTGCCGGTAGCGTGGATCAACGATTGCGTTTTGCAGTTCGACCAGCGATTGCTTTGACGTGGGGTCAAAATTTTCAGCGCGCATCAGCGCCGCGACAAAGCGTTCGGTGCGGTCCTTTCCCGGCGCCTCGCCTTCGATGGCAAAGGAGGATTTGGTTTCTTTGGTGAAGAGGTAATGCACCGCGCGTTTGAGGAGCGCCGGTTCCACCGCCGCGACCAGAGTGCGGGCGCGTTCGGTGAGGCGCTTGGAAAAATTTGCGGTGAGCTTTTCGGTGCGCCGGAGCAAGGGACAGTAATCTTTGTTGCCCAGGAGATTATCGAAGATGCGCTGTCTGCGAACCCTGGACGCTGCTCCAACGATATGGAGATCTTCGTCGAGCAGATTGACGTAAGGGCCGGAGGTGAGGTCGCGGACGTCGAGAGTTGTGCCGGTGAGCAGTTCGTATAAATACCAGGCGCGGCGGGCAAAGATGCTATTGGGTTCGCTCTGGATCCAGCGGGTGATGTCGGTCTGGCTGATGCGTTTGAAGGCCGCCTTATAGACGCCTAAATCCAGAGGTTCGTATTTGAGGGCAAAGCGGAGCTGGCCAATAATTCCGTCTCTGGGTTTATAGGCTTGCGGGTATCGCTCGAGAATCTCAGTGTTGGTGATGCGGGTCTTGCGAGTACCTCTGGTTAAGATTGAGCGGACGAAGGGGCGGGGGACCTGGAGGTCGAGTTGATCGATCACAGCGTGGAGGCCGATGGATCGCTCCTGATTCGTTTCGGTGCTCATGAAAGCTTCCAGAGGGTGGAAAAAGGTTCCAGATGGGGATGGCGGGAGATAAAACCTTCCAAACGTGGGACTGCGAGTAGCATAGAGATATTACTGGAGAGGTGTCAAATCCTTCCAGCAGGCTGCAAAAGCTTCCAAAAGAGGTAGATGGTTGGGAAATTCATTCCACTGCTTTTGCCAGAGGGTTGGGTTCCACAGTTTTTCCGCAGACTGCTCTGACTACTTAGATATCGAGGTTCTTCACGTCCAGGGCGTTGTCTTCGATGAATTTGCGGCGGGCTTCGACGTCTTCGCCCATGAGGGTGGTGAAGATGTGCTCGGTTTCGGCGATGTCTTCGAGCTTGACTTGTAAGAGGGTGCGCACTTCGGGGTCCATGGTGGTCTCCCAGAGTTGGGCGGAGGTCATCTCGCCCAGGCCTTTGTAGCGCTGCACCTGATATTCGCGGCGGCCTTCATTGAGCACGTATTCGAAGAGCTCGCGGGTGGATTGCTTCTCCACCGGCTCGCCTTTGCGCGGCTTGGGAATTCTGGCGGCGATTTCTTTCTGTACGCCGGAGCCGGATTCGGTATCGAGCGGGTTCTCGGCTTCGACTTCGGTTTCCGTATCGGTTTCGGGCGCGGATTTGTCGGCTTTGGCTTTGGCCACGACTTCGATCAGATAGGGTGGCTGTAGATATTCCTCAATCTGTTTGTATTTCGCGAGCATCTGGCGATATTCGGCGGAGTGGGCGAGCTCCCAGTTGAGCAGCCGCTCGGCGCCCTGCGCATCGACAAAGGCAGCGCCCCAGGTGGAGTGTTCGGGATCGAAGCGGAGTTCGACTGACTTGAACTGAAAGTCTTTGCCGATGACGCGCAGTTCTTTTTCCAGGCGCTTGATTTTGTCGGGAGCGGCGTCTTCTGTGCCCTCGAAGTCCACGCGTTTTTCGAATCCCAGGCGGGGGAGCAGCTCGGCGACCTTTTCATTGCGCACGCGCTTCGCGACCTTATCGAGGAAGCCGATGTAGTCGTTGAGGGTGGTCATGAAGCGGGTAAGCTGTCCGCCTTCGAGTTTGAGGGCCTGGTCTCCGTAGGTGATGGTCATGCCGTCGGAGGCGCGTTTGACCATGACTTTGACGAATTCGCGATCGTCTTTGATGTACTGCTCGAAGCGGCCCTTCTTTATCTTGTAGAGCGGGGGCTGCGCGATGTAAACGTGGCCGCGCAGGATGAGCTCCTGCATGTGGCGGAAGAAGAAGGTGAGCAGCAGGGTACGGATGTGGGAGCCGTCCACGTCGGCGTCGGTCATGAGGATGACTTTGCCGTAGCGCAGCTTGGCGGGATCGAAATCTTCTTTGCCGATGCCGGCGCCGAGGGCGGTGATCATGGCGCGGATCTCCTCGTGGCCGAGCATCTTGTCATAGCGCGCTTTTTCGACGTTGAGAATTTTGCCCTTGAGCGGGAGGATGGCCTGATAGCGGCGGTCGCGGCCCTGCTTGGCGGTGCCTCCGGCGGACTCGCCCTCGACGAGATAAATTTCGCAGCGGTTGGGATCACGTTCGGAGCAGTCGGCGAGTTTGCCGGGCAGGCCTCCGCCATCGAGCGCGCCCTTGCGGCGGGTGAGGTCGCGGGCCTTACGGGCGGCTTCGCGGGCGCGCGCGGCGTCGATGGCCTTGTTGATGATCTTCTTGGCGACCGCGGGGTTCTGCTCGAAGAATGCGCCCAGCTTTTCGTTGAGGAATGCCTGCACAGTGCCGGCGATATCGGAGTTGAGCTTGCCCTTGGTCTGGCCCTCGAACTGGGGCTGCGGCAGCTTGACGCTGATGACGGCGACCAGGCCTTCGCGGACGTCGTCTCCGGAG
>JBDTLH010000329.1:0-6318 GCA_039934875.1 Acidobacteriaceae bacterium
TAAACGAAGCTCGCCATGATCAATGCGGCTTGCTTCAGGTCTTCCGGGTGAGTGCGCTCGTAAACGTCGAGATTGGAATGGTGCGTTTGCGTGCTGTAGTCCATCGGATCTTGAATGAACTGAAAGCCCGGGATGCCAACCGCATCGAAGGAGATGTGGTCGGTGCTCCCCGTGTTGCGCGCCGAAAGGGTTGTCATTCCCAGGTCACGAAAAGGCTTCATCCACGCCTCGAAGATCGGACGCACCCGTTCATTTTCCTGTAGATAAACACCGCGAATTTTTCCAGTGCCGTTGTCCAGATTGAAGTAGGCGGAGATCAGCTTCTGCTCCGGCTTCAGTTGCAAAGGCCCTGCCGGTGGCCGAAGGAAAGAGGGCAGCGCCTTGACCTTGGGGTCAGTGCTCTCCGGCCTTCCGCCGAAGTGCTCTGACACGTACCCGCGAGAGCCGTAAAGCCCCTCTTCTTCGCCCGACCAAAGGGCGACGCGGATGGTGCGGCGCGGCTGTACGTTCAACTGCTTCAACAGGCGGACCGCCTCCATCGCGACCGAAACGCCCGCGGCATTGTCGGTGGCGCCCTCGCCTCCATGCCAGGAATCCATGTGGCCGCCGAGCATTACGATCTGCTGTTTCAGGTTGGGATCGGTCCCTGGAATCTCCGCGATGGTGTTGTATGCCTTGGTGTCATCGTTGATGAAATTCGCCTGCACGTTGACCTCGACTTCAACCCTCTTGCCTTTGTCCACCAGGCGGGCCACGCGTCCGAAGTGCTCGACCGCAAGCACCACGCTGGGCACGCCTTCGGGATCCCCTGGAGTATAGGAGCCTCCGCTCTGCACAAATATCGTGCCGCCATCGCCCGGCTGGCGCGTGGGCTTGAGGACGGCTGCGACCTTCTCTTCCATTAAGAATTGATTCAGCTCCTTCTGCAGCTTGATGCGCTGTATGAACTCCTGCATATTGCGCGCCGGGCGCTCGCCGGGGATCTCATACTCCGCAATTTTGTCGAGGTCCTCCTGCGTGTCGCGGCGGAAGAGCGGCTTGTCGATAGGGTCGGGGATGCGCGCATCGCCCAATGCCACGATTTTGCCCGCCAGCTTGCCGCGGTATTTGTCAAAGTCGGCAGCGCTCGTGACCACGACATGTACGACTTCTGCCTTCACCGGACCGCTGGTGCCCGCTGTCCACGCCTCGGGCAGCGCTAGAAACTGCATGTAATCTGGAGAGGTCATGCGCACACTGGCAAATTGATATTGCCAGCCGCGTCCGAAGGTCCCCCAGGGCTCGATGTGGGCGTTGGCCAAGCCATATTTCGTCAGCTCATCTCGCGTCCATTCATTGGCCTTCTTCATGTTGGGCGAACCGGTGAGGCGGGGGCCGATGTCATCGGTCAGCGAGCCCATGATGTCCATCACTTTGCTGTGGCGGAACTCCTCTTCCCGCAGCCGCGTGATGAATTCCAGGTCCACGCTCTCCGGTTTGCTCTGCGCGACAGCTCCCGCAGCCGGTTCGGTCTTGATTTGTTTTGCCCGCTTTGCAGACTGCCCGGAAGACGGCACGCCGAGGGTGATAAGCAGTGCCGCCGCTCCCGCGATCAGGCGCATACGATTGACTTGGTTCATTGCTCTTCTTCCTTTGGTGGTGAGGTTTGGAATTCTCGGAGGTTGATTGCGCAAAGATGGACAAAGTGATGCGCAACATAGCAGCGATAGACTGCGCTCCGGTCATTTCTTCAACACGACTATGGCCGTGACCAGCAAACCGATCATGATAAACGCAAGCACCACAATTGTCTTCAGCCAAATTAACGCAGAGTCCGCTTTTGTGAGCAGCGTGGTCTGCGACTCCGCCACGTCATTAAGCCTCTGCTCGTATATCTCCAGGCGCGCCATTAAATCCGTGTGCTGGCTGTTCAGGCGGCTCGCCTCCATTACAGTCTGCCGCGCCGCCTCTGCCGATTCGCGCGCTTGTTCGGCCATTGCGGCCAGCGCCAATGCGCGCTTGCGCTGCTCCTCATGCGCCTCCGGGGAGGTGATGCGGTCGAGCAGCGGCAGCAGACGATGCAACTCCGGCAGGAGTTTCACCGCCTGCTTCAATACGTCGCCCCAGAGCGCCATTAGCGCTTCCCAGACGGTTTCGACTTTGGCTTGGGGGTGGCTTTCGTCCTGGTCTTTGCCTTGGTCGCTGAGATTGCTTTCTCCGTTTTGACTGCGCGCTCCGGCTTGGCCGGCTCTCCCCCAGCGTGCTCGCGCTGCGCCAGCGCATGCAAGACCACCCGATGCATCTCTTCGAGCGGCGCTGGTTTCCCCGTCCAAATCTCGAACTGTCGCGCGCCCTGCTGTACAAACATCTCGCTCCCCGAGATGATCTGCATGCCTTTGGCGCGCGCGAGTCTCACCAGAGGCGTCTCCGCGGGAGTGTAGATCAACTCGAAGAGATACTTTGCGTTCAGCTCCTTCGATTCAAGCAGCGCGCTCTTCCCATCCATGCCCACCGGGGTGGCATGGATGATGACATCGAATTGCGTCTTAACAAGGTTGCCGCGCGCAATGGTCTTCGCCCCCGCCTGGCGCGCCAATTTCTGCCCCTTGGGAGAGGTACGGTTGTAGATCGTCACCTCGGCGCCCCGTTCCTTCAGCCCAAAGACCGCTGCCCGGGCAGCGCCTCCCGCCCCCAGCACCAGCACCTTCACGCCCTGCAAATTCATCCGCTGTTCGAGCGGACGCACCACCCCAGCCACATCCGTATTAAAACCGTAAAGCTTGCCCTCCTGCGAGCGGACCACCGTATTACATGCCCCAATCCTTGCCGTGATCTCGTCGCTTTTGTCCAGATACTCCACGATTTCCTGTTTATACGGCATGGTCACGCTGATGCCGTGGATGGGCAGTTCACGAACGCAGCGCAACAGGTCATCCAGCTTCTTGGCATGCAACGGCAAATAGACCCCGTTATGGTTCTCGCGCCGGAACGCGGCGTTCAGCATCAGCGGCGAGAGCGAGTGTGCCACCGGATCGCCGACGACTCCATACACCTTAGTCGCCGCGTCCACCAGGTCAGCGCGATAGACGTTGCGCAGAGTCGAAGCGGTGACCTGCCCGGGAGCGGTCTCCTCGCCTATGAATCCCGCGGCAAAGGTGAACGCGCTACCCGCCCGGAACCCCAGTAATCGGCTGATGATTCCCTGCTCCCCCATGCACAGGCCGACCAGGGTCTGCTTATCGCTATTCCGCTCCAAGAAGCGCATCATGGTCACGTTGTCGCTCAACGATTTCGCCGTAGCGACGATCTTGATCAAGTCCGCAGGCAGCTTGGGATCGGCGATTCTCGCGAATGTGCCGTCCAGGTCCTTGGTCTGTTTAAAGTCGTGGCTGGAGATAAGGATCGCGGTCTTCGCCCGCAGCCTCTCAAACTCCTCAGGCTTCCAGCCCTCAGCCGTCTCGACCTCCACATCGACCATCGGAAAGCCGGCGTCCGCTGCCTTTAACAGGATATCGAGCTGCGCCGCCGCCGAACCCTTGAATCTCCCTCCGTTCACTGCCCGCCGGCAGGTCGCAATTGTGGTGATTTGCCGGTACGACTCCACAAACTGCTTTAACCTGGGTATCGCTGCTAGCGGATTCGCCAAATAGTCCAGGCGAAATTCCAAGAACGATTCGTCCCCCGCGAGCTGCTCTGCTTTGTGCAGCAGTTCGGTCGCGTCCTCCCCATAGACCGCTACACAGATGCGGGGAAGCCGCAACCTCAGAAACCGTGGTTCATACCGATGTGGATGGCGCGCCGTCATAGTTTTCGCAACGTGTCCCGCGCATCTTACAGTCGCACTAGAACTTATGCAATAGCCCAGGAGTAACCAGCGATTTACACGTACTCAAATTGACAACCCGAAATCGACATACACAAACCCGTCGCGCACCACGGTCCCGCCTTGCTCCAGGCTGATCGCGGCCCTGAACATCGGTCCCGCATAGGCCACCGTATGGAACTCCCCGCGCTCCCCGCACGGATCCACCTCCTTCGGCAGCTCCTCAATCAGACTCGGATCAAACTCCCGGCCGGCAAAAGCCGCGGACAAGCACTTGGGATCCAGGCAAACCAGCCTCGCCCGCAACCCGGCCCCCATCATCTCCGACGCCAACTGGCGAGTATCGCTTCCCCACAGCGGGAAGACCGCCTCAATGCCGGTTCCCGCCATCTGCCTCTCCCGATAGACGCGGATGTCTTGCAAAAACAGATCTCCGAAGGCAATCACCTTGATCTCAGCAAGCTGAGCCTGCGCGATCACATCATTCATAGCGGTTTCATACTGCTGATTTGAGCACGGCCACGGCAGCGGGACAGTCCACAACGGAATCCCAGCCGCGCTCGCCTGCGCCCGCAGCACGCTCGATCGTGTGCCATGCATCGCCACCCGATCGAATTGCGAGTTGATAGTGGTCAGCAATCCCGCGATTTCATACTCGCCGGATGCTTGCAGCACATGCAGCATCCACGCGCTGTCCTTCCCACTCGACCACGAGACCAGCGCCCTCTTCCTCACCTATCTCCGCCGATGCGAAAGCGCATGCCCGCGCGAAAGTTCACCGGCAATCCCGGATATCCCAGCGACTCGTTATAGCTCTTATCGAGCGCGTTCTCGATATTCACATATGCGGTCGCGAAGCCATTGATCCGGTACCATCCGCCCAGGTTGATCAGCGCATATCCCGCCGCATGATTAATGTTATAGCCGTAGAAGTCTTCGTCCGGGCGCCGCCCGATGAAGCTGCCGCCCACATCCCCACCCCAGCGCGTGCCACTGTAATTCAGCAGCAGCGTGCCCGCGTGTTTTGGCCTGCGCAGCAGCGGCGCCCCTACAGATTGCTGCGGATCGAAGCTCTCCGGCGCCTCCAGTATCTGTGTCGAAGTGTAGAAATAAGAACCCTGCAACGAAGTGCGGCCGTTGATGCGCGTCTGCAGTTCAACCTCTGCCCCATGCGCCAGGGAGCGGTTGAAGTTGATATATTGCGAGAAGAACGTGGCCGGATTAAAGTTGAACGCAATCTGGTCCGTGAACTGCTGATGGTAATAGGTCGCCGCCAGGGCCACCCGGTTATCGAAGAAGCCCTGCGTGACTCCCACCTCCGCCGAGCGGCTCTGCTCTGGCTTCAAATGAGCGTTTGCACTGATGCCGTACACGCCAATACCAAAATTCTCCTCAAAGCGCGGCTCCTTGATCCCCTGGCCATAAGCACCGCGAAACCGTGTGCCGGAGAACCACCCCTTTCCCTTGAACGCGAGGAACGTCGCCGTTGCCCGCGGCAGCACCCGCCCTCCGAAATATTCATTGTTGACGTAGCTCATCCCCGCCAGAAAAGTGAAGCGCCGCCACGCCACAAACTGCTCGCCAAACACCGTGTGGTTCCGCCGCAGCGCATGGGTCAGCGGAGACCCCGGCGCCACCAGCGTCAAATCACCGAAATACCCGTTCTCGTTCTCATAGTTGTAGCCCACTGTCGAATGCATCCAAGCCAGCGGAGTCCACTCGCCCTGGTAATTCGCACCCGCGCGATTCAGATCGGCATAATCCGAAAACGGAAAATCCTGCGATCCAAAAGGCGATGTGCGCCCCGGCTCCTGCACCCGATCCACATTATCGCGCCGATGATGATATTCATAGCCCGTCAGCGTGTGCTGCCAGTGCCCCGGCGCCTTGAACGTCAACTCCAGGCTGGACAGAAAATTGTTCTGCCGCGCCAACTGGTCCATATCGGGAGGAAGCAACTGCGCGCCGTTGAAGACGTATTCGTTCTGCACTCCGCTGCGGTTGTTCGAGTGCCGCACGTGAAAGCGCAGTCCCACCTCGGGACTCACCGCAAATCCCACATTCGCGCCCTGCGAACTGTTCGAGTAATCGTCGTTCGCTCCGCTGCCTTCAGTATTGAACTGATCGCCGAACAGGTTGTAATCAAGCTTTTGATACGCGCCCGCGACCGATGCATATCCATGCGCTGTGGCAAAGTTGCCGCCGTCAGCGCCGAATTTAATCTCCGGAGTGCGCGTCGCCCCCGCCGCCGAAAATAATTGCACGGTGCTGGTCATCGCGTCGGTGCCGTAGAGCGCGCTCTCCGGTCCCCGCGTGAACTCGACCCGGTCCACCTGTTGCATGGGAATGACCCCAAGATCGAAGGTGCCGCCCGGATCATCCACCGGCACGCAGTCAATGATGAATTTGTTGTAGCGCGAGTCTCCCCCGCGCACAAACAGCGACGCCTGGCCGCCGCGCTGTCCCGCGGCGCTCACAATCGCGCCCGGCAAAAACCGGATCGCATCGCTCAGCGC
>JBDTLH010000330.1:0-14651 GCA_039934875.1 Acidobacteriaceae bacterium
CCTCTAGGAAATTCTTGTCAAGCTGACGAACTAGTAAACTTTACCCCTAACCCACTCACAACAAACGACATCTTCGGGCAATAATATACCTGACTAACCAATGGTGAGCGGCTAAAAACCTTGTGGAGAGTATTTATACTCTGCATATGGATTACTTAAGTGAACTACGCGCTGAGATAGATCGAAGTGAAGCAGCGCTTCGCGAACGAAAGCATCATATCGAGCAGTACGAGGCGGCGGCAAAAGGGGACAAAAATGCGGACCACCGATTCGCCTGGGGCGGTCTAGCCGACTCCCTAAAGCGGTTAGTCACATCCGATGAACGGCGGCTTGCAGAACTGCGGACGGCGCTTGAGGAAGAAAACCGAGGCTAGGATTGCAAGTCTGCTATGATGCCCGGCGTGTCTTCAGAATCACTTGACGGATTCGGCTGAAAATCGACCGGGACTACAAGCACATCGCTGATCTCGATGCTGTGCTCGAAGCCTTCAAGAAATCCAGCCCCTGCATAGGCGAGGTCAAGCGCGATCCGAAAACCGGACTTCTCACCTACTACGTCGCGGAGCTGGCGGGTGGCCCGCCCTCGTTCTCTCATCCCAAACCACCACACTGGCTGCCCCATCCTTCCCGCACGTTCTTTGGGCGGGAAGGGTGGGAGTCTGCCCTGTGGAAAATTAGTTGTCAAGCTGACGAACTAGTAAACTTTGCCTCTAACCCACTCACAACAAACGACATCTTTATTTTCAATCAGTGTCACTTTCTCCCTTCTACTCTGCTATACTTAAAATATAGACCCAAGGCGCACCCAACGGTGCGTCTTTTCCATTCCCCTTTAAATAGATCCCCCTCACTTGCCATACCGGGCGCAGCAAAGGCACCTTACGCTCCCCCTCTACGGAGATCTACGGATATCTCGGTGATCAAACGACTATCCCAACTCCCACCGCCAACTACCTCCCTCACCTGCCATGAGCACACCCAACTACCGTGCGCTCCTCCCCATACGGAGATCTACGGATACCTCGGTGATCAAACGACTACCCCAACTCCCACAGCCAACTGCCTCCCTCACCACCGTGAGCACAGCCAACTCCCGTGCGCTCCGCCCCTACGGAGATCGACGGATACCTCGGTGATCAAACCATTACCCCAGATCCCCCTCACTGCCCTACCGAGCGCAGCAAAGGCACATTGCGCTCCGCCCTCTACGGAGATCAATGCACCGTGAACACGACCGGACTAGACTTGATATAGCCGCCGCTTCCATTGACTTCTATCGCCGTCGCCGCGTGTGTCCCCACCCCCAGCGCCACTGTGGTGTTGATCATGTTGCCGGGATAGTCGTTGATCTTTTGACTATCGATCCACAGCTCCATATGGTTCACGTTGCCGGTGGGATCGGTTCCCGCCGCCCTGACCTGCACCGGAGAGGAATACGTCTGCCCCGCCGCCGGAGCGCAGACATTCACGCCCGGTGAAGACGGAGGCGCGCAGCTCCCTTGATTCGTTACCCCAAATCCAACAATTGCCCGGTTGATGCCGACATACACTCGCCCATTCACCACTGTCGGAACGGAATACTTAATCCCCGTCCCGGTTCCCGGGCTGACGTATAGCACGTGGCTCACATCGCTGGCGTCATAGGCGTGCAGCGTACCGGTCGTGTAGTCGAATCCCCACACGATCGCATTCGACAATCCGTTCGAGGAGACAACTGCTTGACCACCCGGGAATGCATAGTTGAACGTGTCTTTCGAGACCGGAGTCGTTGACATCAGTCCGGTAGTAGCGCTCAAGCTGAACATCTTCAGCGAATCATTGTTGCCGATGAAATAGAGGTTCTGGTTCCAATAAGCTGCCGTGGTGAAGCAGGCATCAGAGGATTGCTCGCCCGGCCCCCCCAACTGCCCACTCACCTCCTGGATGACGTTGTCACTGCCGTCCCCAATGTGTCCCAGATTGTTTTGGTCGATCACATAGATCGGCGCCGGCTTGCCGCAAAGAACCATCTCATTGGGATGTGGCCCCGCCTGGTCGGGTACCAGCAGCACGCCACCCGAGCCCAGGTCCGCGTCTTCCTCCGTCTGCTGCTCGTGGTTGTACGGAGTGAAATAGTCCAGCACCGTGAGCGCAGGGCTCAGCTTTACCACGCTCTGGCCCAGGTCAGTGGTCCCATTCCACTCTCCATTCGCCGTGGCAACATAGATATTACCCGCGGAATCCGCTGCAATGCCGCTGCCTCCCATCCAGATCGCGCCTCGCGGGTGCTGTCCATCCGCACTGGTGATGTTCCACGCCGCCGACTGCCCTAGAGAAGTGCCGTCATAAGCAAATAGCCAGCCGTGATACGGATCCGTGTCCCCCTGCGATCCGAAGCCGATATACACGTTCCCATTCGCCAGCAATAACCCGGGACGCTGCAGTTGCTCCTTCGGCTGGAACCCCGTGCTCGTGATCACCACCGGCCCGCCGAACTTCTCCTGTCCGCTGGTTACATCGAGCGCGTGCAGACGATGTACGTAGCTGGTTCCACCATTCTCCGCCGTCTCCGCCACGAAATAAATCGTGTTCGTCGTCCCATCGATCACCGGTGTCCCGGTGATTCCTATCTGCCCCATGGTGCTGTTCACCACCCTGCCGTCCACCGGGGTAACGCCATTCGACAAGAAGCTGACCTTCCATAGCGGTGCCCCGCTATCCGCGTCGATCGCATAAGCCGAATCGTTCGACGTTTCCACAAACACCACATTGTGCGTGACACGGTTCACCGTGAGCCCCGCCATGTAGAGCGGCTGTGCCCACACTCCTCCATCCACCGTTGTCTTGAAGAGCTGCCCGAAGTTCGCGGAATTCACATTCGACAAGTTCAATATCGTCTCCGCGGAATTCAAGCCCGTCCTCCCCGCGTCATTCTTCCAGGTGGTGTAGCTGATTCCCGCGGCATTGGTCACCGTGTCGATGGCCTGAGCGGTGTATGCGGTGCCGCTTGCCGCCGTCGCCGTGATGGTGCACGTCCCCGCATTCGCTGGCGCGGTAAACAGCCCACCGGAATTAATCGTCCCGCAGGACGCGCTCCAGTTCACTTGCGCGTTCGCGGAGAATTGCTGCGTCATGTTCACCACGGTGCTCGCCGAAGGCGGCGTAATCGTGATCGGAGAAACAATCGTCGCCGTAGTCGAAGCGCTTCTCCCCGATCCGTCCGTCGCACTCGCCTTTACCAAGCACGCCCCAGGTACTAGCGGCGCGGTGTAGTTGCCCGAGACGTTGATGCTCCCGCAAGAGGCGCTCCAGCTAACCGGCGTAACCGGACTGACCGTGAACTGCTGCATCGCATTCTCGCTCAGCGTCGGGTTCTGCGGCGTCAGCGTCAGCGGCCCGGGATCGCTGACGATGTTGATCGTGTAGAAGGTCTTGATAAAAAAATTGCTGTTGACTTCGCGCGCCTGCACCACCAGCGACGCATTTTGTGTGGCAGCCACCGTAATGTCCGCGTCGATGAAATTGCGGTTCTGCGTCACATACAGCCGGTTGTTGACATAGACCTGCATGTATTGGATCTGAATGCTGTCGGTCACCCCCGCATTCACATGAAATGTAGTCTGCACCGTCGAGTGGTTCGCGGGAGCACAGATGGTGAGCGTCCGGTTGGCGGGATTCAATTGGCAGGATGGGCCGGCCCACGCACTCACCGTAAACGAAAGCATGGCGGCAAAAAAGGCGATTTTCGGCAACACGTGGCGCGGACGAAGCATGGCGGCTCTCCTTGAGATCGGGGACAAAGTGGGTAAATCCAAATCAATGCTGAGCATTCGCACCGCTCCTTTACAGAACCGGATTTCGCGATCTCAGAATGTTGTTTGCCAGACTAGCATGCAACCATCTCAATCCAATGCTTTTATCGCGCATCAGAAGCACAATCCTTTTTATTTCCCCAACGCAGGAATCCGCCCTGTCAACAATCCACGTATTTTGCGCAATCTTTTGCAACTTTGAAATAGCACGACGGGCGTCGTCTCCCGATTTTTTCCCGCCACATTTGACAAGACCACAGTACTGTCATTCACACCCTCGCCGTTCATCGCTACATTCTGGCTATGATCATCACCATTCCTCCCACTCCTTCGTGTCCTCCGTGCCCTTCGTATTCAATTTGCCCGTTCTCTGCGGAATCCACCGCAGTCTGCCCTGATGAGGATTGCAGTTTGGTGCACGTGAACGTCGAGACGGGAGAATGGGTAAATCGAAATTGGAACGCCTATTATTTCTCGATGACTCACGCTGCTGGTGAAGCCGCGACGACTGCGGCCGAAACCGGAGCATCGAGAATAGCTGGTGCTGCTATCATTTCACGGACGCACGATTTACTGCATGGGGGAAGTATTCCCAAGTGCTAGTACCAAACCTGGCACCAAAGATCGTCGTCGCTGCTGAGGCTCTAGATGTCGCAGGTTGGTCATACTTCGATTACGAACTTGCGAAGGCAATAGGTGAATGTTCGGAGGCGCTCGAATGAGGCACCCTGCCATAGGAAATCGACTCGCCGTCGGGTTGCTGCTTTGCGGCACGATCTGGATCGTGCTAAAAATATCTGGCTTATTCCGTGTCGGCCCGGTTCATTTTCCTGCTTGGGCCGGCTTTTTGGTGGCTCTGGGCATCCTTGCAGGGCCAGCAATTTTCACTTTATGCAATCGCTCCACTGGGTCATTCTGCTTATCGCGACCGTTCTATCCTTAGGGTGTGCCTTCGTTTTCCCTTGGTTCTATGATCAGCTCCCTAGCTGTTTTTGGCTCACGATGCTGTTGGTCTACGTGGAGGTATTCTGGCTCATTCCATTGGTGCTGAAGAAGCGGCGGCCGGCCCACATGAACGCTGAATAAACGAATCTCACCCGTGCCCAAGTATTTACCCGAGCGGGAAACCATGATAAACCAAGCAGTTCGAACTCGAATGGTCGACAAAATTCGCCAAGTACTTTCGACTGAATATCCAATGAAGCCGTTCGATGTAGCAGAGCTGAATATGCTCACGCAAGAATGGCGACAGGCAACCATTGGAAACCATTGGTTAGTTGATAATGCATATCATGCATTGATTCATTTCGTTACAGACAGGGACATCAGGTTAAAAGATCCAAAGTACTCAGCAGATCAAATCAGAGAACTTCAGAACATCATCTCAGAGTTGGAATCAGACAAAAAGGGTTGATTACAAGGCGGAGCCGAGTGCCGGCATTTGCAATAAATCGCTCGATTCCCGCAGTGTCCTCTAAACGATCCACCCGCCGCCCACGACCACATCGCCGTCATAGAACACCGCCGCCTGCCCCGGCGTAACCGCCCGCTGCGGAGCGTCGAAGGTCGCCGAGATTTCATCCGCGCCGGTCATCTCGATGACCGCATCCGCCGGCTCATGGCGATGGCGGATCTTCAGCTTCACCCGCATCGGCGCGCGCAACTCGTCCCCCTCCAAGGAAATCCAGTTCAACCGCTTCGCCCGCAAGGTCCTCGTCGCAAGATCATCATTCGAACCGACCACCACCTGCCCCTTATCGCCCCGCAATTCGATCACGTAAAGCGGACTGGGATTCGAAACCCGCGTCGAAACACCCAGCCCCTTGCGCTGGCCGACGGTGAAGTTGTGTACCCCCGAATGCTGCCCGATCACCTCGCCCGAGGTCGTTACCAGTTCGCCCGAGGTGTCCGGCACCTTCTCGCCCTGCTCTTCGAGATAGGCGTCGATAAACTTTTTGTAGTCGCCACCGGGGACAAAGCAGATCTCCTGCGAATCCGGCTTCTGCGCCAGCGCCAGCCCAAATCCCGCCGCCAGCTCGCGCACCTGCGGCTTCTTCATCCCCCCCAGGGGAAACAGCGTATGCGCAAGCTGCACCTGCGTCAGTCCAAAGAGGAAATACGTCTGGTCCTTCGCCGTGTCCAGCGGACGCAGCAGCAACCAACGCCCCCGCGCCTCATCAAACTCCACCTGCGCATAGTGGCCGGTCGCCACCTTCTCCGCGCCAATCTGCCGCGCGGTGGTCAGCAACTGGTCGAACTTCAAATGGTTGTTGCACAACGAACACGGAATCGGCGTGCGCCCAGAAAGATAATCATCCACAAACGGACGCACCACGTCGCGCTCAAACCTCTCCTGGTGGTTCACCACGTAATACGGGATGTCGAGATCCTCGGCGACCCGCCTCGCGTCATACACGTCCTCGATCGAACAGCACCGCCCCTGCACCTGCTCCGGCATTCCTTCCTTGCCCGCGAGCCGCCGCTGGTTCCAAAGCTGCATGGTCAGCCCCACAATCGGATAGCCCTGGGCGCGCAGCATCGCCGCGACGGTCGAAGAATCCACCCCACCGGACATGGCAACGGCTATGGTTGGCTTGGACATGCTTAAAAGCGCCTCAATCTATAGCTTACAGAAGGTGGCCGGAGAGGTGCCAAAAAGCGCATCAATAACGTCAAAAAAATACGATAAATGGAGCATTTTTGCAACTATTTTATGGGTTTTCAAGCACGTTTTCATCCTGCAATTACGCACAACAAAAAAGGGGAGGACAGTTATGTCCTCCCCCAAGGGCAACTGACTTCTGGTGCAACTCCCCCCGGATACTGCACCAGAAGCAGGTGCTTGCGGTAAACATCCCGAGTTCCCCACTGGACTCGCCGATGAAACGCTTTCTGCCTTTACTACTAGCATTCCTATCGCCAAAGCAGGGCAAATTCCTTATCAACATTCTAAGTAGTTGAAACTAAAGTCCAATACCATCTGGTCATTTGGTATTACCAAAGTTATTTTGGCGGGCGTTCGTATCGTTCTGATACATTCGGCGATACAGAGGTCGGTATCGATACTACTCAGGCGACCTAATCTCTTCCCAAGTGCATCGTAATAGTTATAGTTCTGCGGGAGCTCCCGATGCGCAACCTCAACCGGTTCTGGAATGCGATACTGCCCTCCCCCAAAGAACTGCGTACTCACATACCCGCCGTCCCTCCCCTCCCCGTGAGTGTGAAAGAACCCTGGCAGCGCCCCAAAATTGGACTCGCCCTGGGCGGCGGCTTCGCCCGCGGCATGGCGCACATCGGGGTTTTGAAAGTGTTGGAGGAAGAGGGCATTCCCATTGATTTCATCGCCGGAACCAGCATCGGCGCAGTGGTGGGCGCGTTCTATTGCAGCGGAATCAGTGCGCGCGAGATAAGCGAGATCGGGGCCATCATCCGCTTCTCCGACTTTGCCCGCTACACCATCTCACGTCTAGGGTTGTGCACCAACGAGCGCCTCTGTGGACTGCTCGACCGATATTTGAAGGTGCATACCTTTGAGGAGCTGAAAATTCCTCTCGCGGTGACCGCGACCGAGTTCCTTACCGGCAAATCAGTCGTCTTCACCAGCGGGCGTCTCAACGAGCGGGTGCGCGCCAGTTGCGCTTATCCCGGCGTTTTCACTCCGGTGACAGTCGATGGCAAGCTGATGGTGGATGGGCTTCTGGCCCATTCGGTCCCCGCTGCGCCGCTCAAAGAGATGGGCGCGGAGAAGGTCCTTTCTGTTTACTTCAATGCGCACTGGGTGAACTCCGGCGGTCCCCGCCATGTGCTAGACATCATCGGCCAGTGCTTCTCCATCGCGCAGGCGAACATGAGCCCGCTATGGCGGGTGGACACCGACTGCCTGATCGAACCGGAGGTGCAGCCCTTCGGCTTCGACGACTTCGCCCGCACGCCGGAGTTGGTGCGGGTCGGCGAAGAAGCTGCCCGTCAGGCGCTACCGGTAATCCGCCAATGGATGACCGAGCCGCTGGGGGCAGCCAAGCCAGCCACCATCACGCTCCTTCCCAGCACGAAGGCAATCACACAACCAATACCGCCGCTGGCGGCTTGAGGCAGGCGCCAGGGACCAGGCGTTAGCAGTGTCGCACCTGAAACAGTAAAAGAATCCTCCAAGCCCCAGCACCTAACACCTGGCACCTCGCTCCTGCTCTACGCCGGCCAGATTGAAAGCGCTGTCTTCTCCAATATCTGTAGCTGGTCTGCTTCGCTCAGGGGAAGCGCCCGGAAGTCGTCGAGGTTTTGCTTGATGTCAGGCACACCCGGGCCCGGCCAGTCGGTGCCGAATAGAGTTTGTGAGGCGATTTCATGCAGGCGGGGAAAATAGCTCAGTAGCGACTTAGGCGGAATGCCGCTGATGTCGAGATAGACATTTTTGTTTCTGCGGATGAGAAAGAAAGCGGTGTTCATCCATAGCGGCCGGCCGCCGTGCGCCAGGATGATTTTGAGTTTAGGGAAGTCAACGGCGACGTCATCCACAAAGATCGGATCGCCGTATTTGTTGCGCGCCCCGGGAAATATCGAGGTGCCGGTATGTATCATGACGGGGATGCCGTGCTGCTCCGCCCGGCGATAGATGACCTCCAACTCGCGGTTGCCGATTAGATATTCATTGGGATAGAGCAACTGGTGCGGCGGATGTATCTTGATCATGCGGATGCCGAGCCGCACGATATTGTCCATGTCCGCCTCAACATTGGCCGTGTGCCGCGGGTGCACGCTGCCACAGGGGAGGAGCCGTTTAGGATCAGCTTTAACGTAGTCCGCCACCCACTGATTGACCTCTGAGGTGAAGCCGATCAGCTCCGGAGCGACGTAGTTGATGAGCATGGCGCGCTCGACGCCGGCTTCATCGAGGTGCGCGAGAAACTTCTTAGGGGAGTGGCAGAACTCCAGTATCTGTTCGAAGTTCTTGCGCTTTCGCCTCATCGTTTCGAGGGCCGAGGGGATAAACATCTCCATCGGCGCGATATGGACGTGGCAATCGGTAATCAGCATGACGGGACAGGGTAACAGAGGACACGGGTCTCGAGCTTCAAGCTGCCGGCTACCTGACTACGGCACGAACGCGACAAAGATTGCGCGGATCTCTCAGTTGTAGGGCGGCGTGACACCTCCCGCGCAAACGCTTAGAATGAACTTTTCGTCATGTCGTTAACCAAACAACAAGCCGTTGACCTCTTCCGCTCGGACGATCTTGTCGGCATCGGGATGGAGGCCGACGCGGTGCGCCGCAAGCGTCATCCGGAGGGCGTGGTCACCTACATCATTGATCGTAATATCAATTACACCAATTTCTGCACCGAGTATTGCACGTTCTGCGCCTTCTATCGTCCGCTCAAGGGCAAGCTCGCCGCGGAAGGATACATCCTCGATTTCGAGACCATCTACGAAAAGATCCGCGAGACAGTCGAGCTGGGAGGCACAGGCGTGCTCATGCAGGGCGGCCTGCATCCTGACCTCAGGATCGACTGGCATGAGAAGCTGCTGCGCGGGGTGAAAGAACGCTTCCCTTCCGTGCACCTGCACTGCTACTCCGCGTCTGAAATTCTTGCCATTGCCGAGTACTCAGAGCTGTCGGTCGAGGACACGATCAAGCGGTTGCGCGACGCTGGATTGCAATCGATTCCCGGCGGAGGGGCGGAGATACTCGATGACGAGGTACGCCACAAGATCGCCCGCCTGAAGTGCGGCACTGAGGATTGGCTGCACGTACATCGCACCGCGCATAAGCTGGGCATGAGGACGACGGCGACCATGATGTTCGGCGTGGGAGAGACTTTTGAGCACCGCGCCAACCACTTTCAGCACATCTACGATTTGCAGGAAGAAACCGGCGGGTTCACCGCTTTCATCCCTTGGACCTTTCAGCCGCACAACACCGCACTCGGCGGCCGCAAGTGGGATGAAGCTACGTCGGTCGAATACCTGAAAACGCTGGCCATCGCGCGGCTTTATCTTTCGAACATCGAGAACATTCAATCAAGCTGGGTGACGCAGGGCCTGAAGGTCTGCCAGCTTGGGTTGCGCTTCGGCGGCAATGATGTCGGCTCGGTAATGCTGGAAGAGAACGTAGTGCGCGCGGCGGGGACGTCGAACTGCACCACCGAGGAAGAGCTGCGCTACATGATCCGCAACGCCGGCTTCAGACCCGCGCAGAGGGACACTCTTTATACCAAGTTGTTTTTGAACTAAGCTCTGCCAATGTCAGCAGGTTTATTGAAGCCGGAAACTCGAAGTTGGAAGCTGCTTTTATGCACCAGTTCAGCACCTCCTACATTGCCGACTCCGTCGGTCTTTTCGGTTACTATAAAAAACTGGCCGAAGGGGCGATGGCCCAGGCATCCGATGAAGAATTCTTCCGCGCCCTCGACCCTGAATCGAATTCTATCGCCATCGTGGTCAAGCACCTGATCGGAAATATGCGTTCACGCTGGACCGGCTTTCTCACGAGCGACGGCGAGAAGCCGTGGCGAACTCGGGACCAGGAATTCGAAGAGCTGGGCGACCTCTCGCGCACGCAACTTCTGGAGCAATGGGAGAGCGCGTGGGGGCTTGTCTTCGCCGCGCTCGAACCGCTCAGCGACGCCGATCTCTCTCATCTGATCACGATTCGCGGCGAGCCGCACTCCGTTATGCAGGCAATCAATCGCCAGATCGCCCATTATTCTTATCACGTCGGGCAGATCGTCTTTCTCGCGAAGCACTTTCGCTCCGCTGCTTGGAAGACCCTGAGCGTGGCACGCAACCGGTCTGCGGAATTCAACGCGCGGGTCACGCGAGGCGAGGCGAGCCAGCGCTGAAGGCCTCGGCTTGAAAGGCGCGACTCGCCGTTGATGTGCAAGCAATACTAGGTAGAGATGCGCCAGAGCCTAAGGTGCCCGACGTATGTTGCTCGCCATAGCGAGGCGGTAGGTTGGTTCCATTCAGGAGTGTCTTTTTGGACCCTTACCGATGGTTGGAGCGGGAGCAGAACTCGAAGCAGATCGTGCTGGCGGAGACTGCGCCCCTGAGCGGCAGTCATCGGTCATTCGAGCGGGAGCGGGAGCGGAGCGAAGGGCCGGCGCTCCGTATTGCTCTGCGGACCTTGCGCAAACGTCTATGGGCCATACTGCTGGTGCTTGCCGTCGCGGTCACGTTCGCGGTCCTCATTTCGCTCAAGGCGGTGCGGCAATACGACGCTTCCACGCACATTGCGATCTCCAAGGAGGCCAATAATTCGCTGCGCGTGGGCGCGGAGAATGAGAGTGGCGCCGCCTTTGACTACAACATTGAGCTGGATACACAGGCGGCCATCATCCGGGGTCCAGCGCTGGCGCTTGAAGTAATCGAAGACCTCGATTTGGCGGAGAGAAGCGCATTCAATCCCAAGTTTGCGGAGTTGCAGCGCACGGCGACCGGACAGCCACGCCTCTCGCCGGAGCAGGAGTCAGGGCTGCTGGGAATATGGGACCGCGGACTTGCGGTGACCAAGGTGCCGCGCACCCGCATGCTCGAAATTCGCTTCACCAGCAGCGACCCGCGATTGGCGGCGCAGATCGCCAACGCGCTGACCAACGCGTATGTAGAACGCAATTTCAAGACCAAATACGAATCGACTATGCACGCCACGCAGTGGCTCTCGCGGCAGCTTGCGGAGCTGCAACTGAAGGTCGAGGTCTCGGAGCAGGCGCTGGTCAATTACCAGAAATCGAGCGGCATCGTCGGGCTTGATGAGAAGCAGAACATCACCACCGCCAAACTCTCCGATATCAATAAGGACCTGACCTCCGCGGAGAGCGAGCGTATGCAAAAGCAGGCGATCTATGAACTGGCGAAAAAGGAACCAGCCAACCTCTCTTCTCTGGCCAGCAATCTGCTCTTCCAGCGCCTGCGGGAGACGGAGTCCGACCTGGAGCGGCAGTATGCGCAGCTTTCGACGCAGTTCGGGCCATCCTATCCCCGGGTGCTGGAGGTAAACAATCAATTGCGGCAGGCCCACGCCGCGGTGGAGTTTGAGATCGAACGGGCGGTGGGCCGGGCCAGGAACGAATACGAATCATCCTTCGACCGCGAAAGAATGCTGGGTAGCGCGCTTGAACGGCAGAAAGTTGAAGCCTCGCAACTGAATGAGGAATCGATCGAATACCTGCAACTTAAGCGCGAGGCGGAATCGAACCGCACCCTGTATGACAGCCTCAACCAAAAGTTGAAGGAGGCGAGTGTCACCTCCAGCCTTAAGCTGTCAAATGTGAACATTGTGGATACGGCGCGGGTGCCGTCATCGCCATCTTCTCCGAACGTGCGCGGCAACATCGCGCTGGGCGTGATATTTGGCTTGCTGGGCGGCATTGTATTGGCAATGCTGCTGGAGGCACTGGACAACACGGTGCGCACGCCGGAGCAAGTGGAGGAGATCAGCGCGCTGCCCGCGCTAGGCACAGTGCCGCTGACTTTAGATGCGGGAGAGGCCACGGGCAAAACAAGGCGGAAGGCAACTGCGATCAACATCGCGCCTCATGCGGCCCTGCGGAAGCAAATGGGGTTGATTTCGTTCGCCCGGCCTAAGTCGAAGGTAGCGGAATCCTATCGCGCACTGCGTACGTCGATTTTGCTCTCCTCGATTGGGCATCCGCCGCAAGTGCTGATGCTGACCAGCGCGCTTCCGCAAGAGGGCAAGACCACAACCAGTGTCAACACGGCGATTGTGTTGGCACAAAAAGGGGGCAGAGTGCTGCTGATCGATGGGGACATGCGGCGCCCCTCCATTCATCAGATATTTGGAATACGCGCGCTTAAGGGATTGAGCAGCATTTTGAGCGGCAGCAGCAGCTTTGAGGAGGCGGTAGTCACGGCCCCGGAGATACATAATCTTGATCTGCTTCCGGCGGGACCGCAGCCGCCCAATCCCGCCGAACTGTTGGGTTCGAGCCATTTACAGGAATTCCTCCTGGATTGGCGCGACAAATACGATTTCATCGTGGTGGATACACCGCCGGTGCTTTCTGTAACAGATGCTGTGCTGCTTTCGGCGCGCATGGATTCGGTGATTCTAGTGGTGCGATCGGGAAGGACGACTAAAGATGCATTGCGCCGCGCGCGGCAGTTGTTCGACCAAGTCAATGTGCGAGTGATGGGGGTCGTGGTGAATGCCGTCGATCCGCGGTCACCTGACGCCCAATATTACGGATACGGGTACGGCTCTAGCGGGAGCCGCTCTTACTATGATGAGGCGGATGAGGCCGATGCCGCCGCGGCGGGAGCACTGGCAAAGGTCAAGACGATCAATTAGGAAACCCCTCACTCAGTAGAAACGTTGGCGTCAGCGCACCGCGGCGAACAGGTCTGAGTGCGGGAAATCCAATTTGGGAGAGGAGCCTGCTTGCAGATCGAGTTGACAGGCATCGGGCTCGGCACGCAACGCGCCATTGGGGCGGGGATATTGCTTGGGCTGTTAGGGTTTTGCGGGCTCGCGGTGCGTGATTTTCGGGGGCAGTCCTGGTTGCACAGCAGCGACCCTAGCGGGTTAGAGAGGTCTGCCGCCATCGAGCCGCGCAATAGCGATGTATGGGATGCGCTGGCGGATACTGAACTCTTTGCAGGGCAACACGCGGAGGCGGCGCGAGCGGATTTGCGGCGCGCGATTGTGTTGAATCCGCATGATTCGCGCTATTGGCTCGACCTCTCGATGGCGGAGCGCCTGCTGGGGGATTCGGCGGGAGAGCGCCAGGCAATGGCAAGTGCGGTGGCCGCCGATCCTACAACGCCGGACGTCAACTGGCAAGCCGCCACGCTGGCACTTGCCGACGGAGACACGCTGGCCGCGCTGCACCGCTTCCGCTCCGTGGCGCAATTCGATCCTGACAAAGCAGTCGCCGCGCTCGATCTTTGCTGGCGGGCAACAGAAGACATCGCGCTGTTGATAGAAAACGCGGTCCCCCCGGACGGCAATGGTTACGCGGCAATGCTGGCAGTCCTTCTGCAAGAACACCGCCTCGATGCCGTCGAGCCATGGTGGGATGCGGCGCTGGAAAAACACATCGTTATCCCAACGGAAATGGCGGTGGTTGCCGCCAACTCGCTTCTGTTAAGCCATCGCGGCGCGGAGGCTTTACACATCTGGCACGGGATTGCGGAGCACGATCCCGCTTTTAGAGAATACCTGCGTCGCGACGACAATTTGATGGTGAATCCCGGGTTTGAATCTGAGCTGATCGACACGGGTTTCGATTGGCACTTCGACAGCGCCGATGGAGTGAGAGTAGAGATTGCTAGCGAGGCGCGTTCAGGGAAGCGGAGCCTGCGCTTTGAGTTTGCCGCCGCAAGGGTTGCAGACCCCGGTGTTGCGCAATATGTGCCGGTATCACCGGGGCGCATCTATCGCGTTGGCTTCTATGCGAAGACGGAAGAATTGCTTAGCGCCGGCAGGCTGCACCTGCTGGTCGAAGATGCAGATACCGGAGCACCGCTATATTACGGGGATGAGATTGACAATTCGAGCTTCTGGAAGGAGCACGCGGGCGTCTTCAGGACCGCCCCTCATGCCCATCTGCTGCGCATTCATCTGGTGCGTACACAGTCTGCCTTGCTAATCAGCGGACGGTTGTGGCTGGATGACTTCTCTCTCGCTGAGGCGCCCGCGAAGTGAGCCCAACCTCGACCGGGCTTCTGAGGCGCAGGATTCCAGTTCCTGTTCTCGTTGACATGAGACGAACGAACGGGCAAGCCGAAGAGCACCCACGGCCACTGATTTCGTTGCTCGGCATGGGCTTGATTGCTCTGCTAGCGGGATGCATGCTTGATTTCGGAGCGGTCTATCCCGGCGGAATACTGGCGCTTCAA
>JBDTLH010000331.1:0-4898 GCA_039934875.1 Acidobacteriaceae bacterium
GACTGGTATCCAGTTGCGCCTTGAGATCGGCGTCTGTGGTGGGCACGCGCGGATCCATAGCGACGGTTACGGTTTTGGTTTGCTCTTTGCCTGCGGCGCGGACCTTGACCACATATTCGCCGGGAACGACATACGGACCTCCGGCGAAGCGGTATTCGTTCTCCTCTTCTTCTTTAGCGTTTGCCAAGGGGTGAGGGCCGTCATAGCGCAGGTCCCACACGGCGCGGTCCACGCCCGCCGCTTTGGGCGACTTGCGAAGGGTGCGAATCACATTTCCTGATTTATCGCTGATGGTGATAACGGGCTCCTCTTTTTCGTCGGCCTTCAGGTAGTAGTCAATGATCGCGCCGTTGGGGGGATTGGGCGCCTTCCATACACCTTGCCCGAGGTTGCCGTCCTTGCTCCACATGGTCCAGCGAATGGCGGGGCGAATGTCAAACAAGTGGACGTCGGAAGACGTCATGGCACTGCCGATCTGGCGCAGCGGAGTGATGTCATCGAAGATATACAGTCCGCGTCCGTGGGTCGCGACCAGCAGATCATTGGCATTAGGCTGAATCTGTATGTCGCGGACGGGCACGGGAGGGATGCCATTGCGCAGGGCGGTCCACTGTGCGCCGCCGTCCCAGGAGATCCACAATCCCAGCTCGGTGCCGGCGTAGAGAATTGATTTCACCTTGGGGTCTTCGCGGATGACGTGCGACCAGCCGGTGGTGTATCCGGGCACGCTTAAACCGATTTTGGTCCAGGTCTTGCCGAAGTCGGTGGTCTTGTAAAAGTATGCGGCATAGTCGCCATCCTGATGATGATCGGCGGCGACGTATGCGGTGCCGGGATCGAAGTGCGACGCCTCGATGGTGGGGATCCAGGCGTTGGGGGCGAGCGCCGGAATGTTTTTTACGGTGTTGGTCCAAGTCTTGCCGCCGTCGCGGGTGACTTGCACGTTGCCATCATCCGTGCCCACCCAGATGATGTTGGGGTCGAGCATGGAGGGTGCGATGGTCAAGATAGTGGTGTGGAATTCGGCGGCGGTGTTGTCGGTGACGATGGGTTCGCCCGAGGATTTCTGCTTTTCTTTGTTGTTGGTGGTGAGGTCGGGGCTGATAACGTCCCAGGATTGGCCGTGGTTGGTGGATTTGAAGACCACGTTTCCGCCGAAGTACACGGTCTGGCCGTCGGGGGCGAGGGCGATGGGAGAGTTCCAATTGAAGCGGTATTTGTGGTTTTCCATCGCATCCCCGACCGATCCCACGCGATTGGGATAAGGGATGATGTTGCGCGATGTGCCGCTGCGCGTGTCGGTGACGCTGATGGAGCCACCCTGCAGATCGTTGTAAACCCGCCACGGCTCTTTGAGATCGGGAACGGCGAAGAAACCGTCTCCGCCGCCGACGGTGTACCAGTCGTTCTTGCGAATGCCTTCGCTGAGAAGAGAGTTGGAAGCGCCGCACCAGGTGCCGTTGTCCTGCAATCCGCCGCAGATGTGATAGGGCTGCTGCAGGTCATAGGCGACGTGATAGAACTGGGTGAAGGCGATGTTGTTGAGGACGTTGAAATTCTTGCCGCCGTCGTAAGAGACCTGAAAGCCGCCGTCGCTGCCGCTCAATAAACGGTTGTGGTTGGTGGGATCGATCCACAGCGCCTGATGGTCGCCGTGGACGTCCTTGCCGATGGTGTGGAAGGTCTTGCCGGCGTCTTCGGTCATATACAGCGAACCGGAGAGCGCGTACACACGGTTGGGATCGATGGGATCGACGCGGATATCGGCGTAGTAGAAGGGGCGGAAGTTAATGTTGGGGTCCTTGCTCATCACGCGCCAGGTGGCGCCGGAGTCATCGCTGCGCCAGAGTTCGCCCTCGTAGTTCAGCGTCTCGCTCACCATGTAAACGATGTTGGGCTCGCTGCGCGACATGGAGATGCCGATGCGGTCGAGCATGGCGGGAATGCCGTTGGTTAGTTTGTTCCAGGTGGCGCCGCCGTCCATGGATTTGTAGAGACCGGTCTCGCCTCCGCCGCTGCGCAGATGCCAGGCTTTGCGCAGCAGGGTGTACATGCCCGCGTAAATCTCGTTGGAGTTGGTGGGATTGACCTCGATATCCGAGCATCCCGTAAGGTTGTCTTTGTAGAGGACGCGTTGCCAGTGGCCGCCGCCGTCGGTGGTTTTGAAGACGCCGCGCTGCTCGTTGGGGCCCCATTCGTGTCCCATGGCGCAGGCGTAAGCGATGTCAGGGTCTTTGTTGTCGATGCGGATGCGGGCGATACGGTCGGAATCTTCGAGGCCGATGTGCTTCCAGGTCTCGCCGCCATCGTTGCTGCGATAGACTCCGTTGCCAAAGGACGCGTTGTTGCGCGGATTGCCTTCGCCGGTTCCCACATAAAGAATGTTGGGATCGGAGGGCGCGAGTTCGATAGCTCCGATGGACAGCACGGATTGTTTGTCGAAGAGCGGCTTCCAGGTGGTGCCGCCGTTTACGGTTTTGAATACGCCTCCGTTAGCTCCCGAGACATACATGGTGTAAGGATTGCCAGGGACGCCGACGAAGACCGATACGCGGCCTGCCTGGTTGGTGGGACCGATGTTGCGAAACTCAAGGTGCTTGAGCGCGTCGATCTGCGGCGACGGTTTCTGCGTCTCATTCTCCTGGGCGGTTACAGGCAGTTGCGAGAGCGCGGCCAAGATGAGAACGAGAGTGCCGATGCGTAGGGGGAGTTGGGAAGAATTCATAATTGGATTCATTTTTGAGTTGGCGGAAGCATAGAGCTTCGGGGGAAAGATTGCAAGCACGTTGACCGCGGACTATCTATTTCCGCGGGGAACAACAGGTGGAATCTTTGAGCCGCTCTGTCCGCTGGAACTCAATGCCGCGTGACCGTCCCGCATCGAGCTCGAATCCGGTGACATTATTTTTTGCGTCCTTCAGGAAGTGGGCCCTCACTCCCAGGTTGCTGATTTGGAATTCGTCCTGGATGGTGGGGCGCAAGGTGCTGGGCATCCGCACTCCGGTGTGAGGAATGCCTGAAACGTCTGAAATTTCCGTTAGCGCAAGCTTTCCGTCCACTACCTGCAGCCGATATATCACCGCGAGTTCGTCGCCATAGAAATCGCCTGTGTATGCCGCCAGCTCAGTTGTCGAAGGGGTAAACTCCGCGACTTTTTGGTAAGTCGCAGTGATCTCCGGGCCGCCGCTGACCTTCAGGTCGCGAACGGCGTGGTTAGTATTCATTTCGAATGTTAGTTTTGCATCGAGGGAAAACTTAAGGGGTAGAAACTCAGTCGGAGCGAGTGCGCTTAATGCGAACTTGCCGCCGTATATCTCCCACTGCAACTTCCCTGTACTTGCGGAAACGCGCGCGATATTTCCATTGTCCGGATTGCGAAAGATCTGGCCGTCGCGATAGACACCGAGCGCGCAACCAGGCGAACCCGGCTTCTGGAAATCCGCAAATACCTTATCGACGGAAGCGGGAGCGGGCGTGTTCTGGTCCGCAGCCTGAGCGGGGGCGGTGGTGTGCAGCATAGCGGCCAATAACGCCGGCAGAAGCAGTTTACAAAATCGTCGCATCTCTACTCCATTGATTTAGACAAATGCGGTTGTCATACAGAAGACACTTCCACCGGATTTCATGAACTCACCCGTCTCCACCTGTCGGACTTGAAACCCAAGCTCAGACAGGCGCTGTGTGGTCTTGCTTGAGCCGCGTTGCAGAACAACGTTTCTTCCGTGGAAGGCGGCTGCATTACAGGCGAAGAGGTCCGTGGCCTCGTGCTCATCGACTTCAATCAAGTTGGTGAAGACGCGGCGAATCAACTCCTGGCCGGATTCGGCGAGGGCCGGAAAGTGCACGAGAGCGGTGGTTTCATCGACTGGACAAAAGCAGGTATCGAGATGGTAGAAGCGCTCGGTCTGAAGTGGGAGCAGGACCACTGGCGCTGCGAACAAGCCGGAGATCTCGGAATAGACTTCGGGAGCAGTGCGTTGCCCGTAGCCGCCCCAAATCAACCTCCGTCCGGGGTGCCATAGAGCGTCGCCGCCACCCTCGAAGAGATAGCCGCCATTGAGAGCATGAATTTCATATCCTTGACGTTTGAACCAGGCGGCAAAGTGAGGGACTTCCCTTTGGCGCGAAGCAAATTTCATGCGGCCCAACACGCAAATTTTGTGCTGATTATCGTCGAGTCCCACGAAGGTCTGATTTGCCGTAAAGACCATATCTTCGCAGCCGCTGACGGGTGGAATGAGTTCGACGTTCAGTCCAATTTCCGCGAGAGACCGCCGCAGCGCATCCCATTGCTTCTGAGCGTGGGCGCGATCGATCTTGCCGGACTGGTTTTCCATGAACGGATTTTTGACATCGATAACGTCAAAATATTCTGGAGAGCACATCAGCACGGAATTCGGATGAGGCATGCGAGGCAGATCGTCGAGAAAATTTCTGGACGGAATCTGCCCGACATGCGAAATGATCGTGCTTTGTGGCGTCATGCGTTTTCGCCCACGATGTCAGTGCGCGGAATCAAAGCGGACGACTTCATCTTCGGTGGGAATTTCCATGATACGTTTTTCGGGGGCGCCGTTGATTGGCAAGGGCTCTTCTAGTGAAGCTTTGCCTTGCAGCTCAAATGAGGGGAAGTAATAAGGAAGGCCTTCGGAGCCTAACGGCGAACTCGCGTTGGAGATATGGAAGTGGAGGTGCGGCTCGGTGGAGTTGCCGGTGTTGCCCACCAGTCCAAGCATTTGCCCGCGATGGACCTTGTCCCCCAGCTTTACGCGAATTGAGCCTGGTTGCAGGTGCGCGTAGAAGGCATACGCTTCGTTGCCGATGTTGAGAATGACGTGATTGCCGCCAATAGTGTCAAGGGTGATAGGAACGGCGCGCGAGTGGATTCCCGGAACATT
>JBDTLH010000332.1:0-10111 GCA_039934875.1 Acidobacteriaceae bacterium
GGGACGCATCGGCCCCTGGGGAAAGACTTCGCCCGGGCCATATCCATCGTCGGCAGGTTCGGAATAGATCAGGCATCCGACGGCGCCGTGTTCGGCGGCGATCTTGGGCTTGATGCCGCGCCAGGAGTTGCCGTATTTCGCAATTACGATTGCGCCTTTAACCGAGACACCATGGCGCGCGAGTTCGTCATAATCGGCTTCGAGGCCGTAGTTGACGAAGACCAGCGGCGCGGTGACGTCTCCATCGCGCGAGTAGGCATTGTAGGTGGGGAGCTGCTCACTCTTCTGGCTGGAGGTGGGGTCTTGCGGGAACGGCGGCTCTTCGAGCTTCGCGGTATAGCGCGTGGGCGCGACCAGTTCGACTACCCGCGTTTTAGGCGTAGGGAAGAGCACGTGGAAGGTTTCGATATGCGCGTCCCATCCCCATTGTTTGAATTGCGCGAGTATCCACTCGGCGTTCTCTTTGTCATAGGGCGACCCTACGTGGTGGGGGTGGGCGGAGAGCCGCTGCATATAATTGCGCTGATTTTCCGGCGATGGAATGGCGCGGAACTTCTCTTCCCACTGGCGCTCGGTCTGGGAGCTTTGCTGGTTGAATCCGGCGAGCGGTTGCGGTGTTTGTGCCGGCAGAATTGTGGTCGAGCAAAAAGCATAGAGGAGGAGAGAAGCAGTGATCCGTCGCATGGCAGGAATATTACCAGATTATCTTCGCTTCATTTCTTCGCAGTCTAAGATGGAGCGGTAACAAAGAGGTTTTTGAATTATGTTGGCAAAGATTCTTATCACTGCTTGCCTGCCGGCGATGACAATCGCTATCGCGCTCGCCCAGAAGGAAGCACGTCCGAGGCTGCGCGAACTGGGCGTGCGGGTCGGCGTATTGCCGCCGGGGCCGCTCAATGCGATCACCGACGTGGCGGGAGTGGAGGTGGGGCAGACGACGCTGATTCGCGGAGACGACATCCGCACCGGCGTCACGGCGATTCTGCCGCACGCGGGCAATCTGTTTCAGGAGAAGGTGCCGGGAGCGATCTTTGTGGGCAACGCCTTCGGCAAGCTGATCGGCTCCACGCAGGTGAATGAATTGGGCGAGATCGAGACGCCGATTTTGCTGACCTCCACTCTTTCCACGCCGAAGGTTGCGGACGCGCTCATCAGCTACCTGTTGCAGCTCAAGGGAAATGAGAAGGTGCAATCGGTGAATCCGCTGGTGGGCGAGACGAATGACGGGTACTTGAGCGACATTCGCGCGCGCCCGGTCACGGAGAGCGATGTCTTCGCCGCGATCGAAAATGCAAGAGGCGGCCCGGTGGAGGAAGGGGTAGTGGGGGCGGGCACCGGCACGGTGGCGTTTGGGTTTAAGGGCGGAATAGGCACTTCATCCCGCCGGCTGCCCGCATCGCTCGGCGGCTACACCGTGGGCGTATTGGTGCAGACGAATTTTGGCGGGGTGCTCAGCATCGCGGGCGCGCCGGTGGGCAAAGAATTGGGCCAGTACTATTTGAAGAACCTTCTCGGAAAAAATCAAGGCACCCCCAACTCGCCCACTCCGCAGAGCGCCGATGGCTCGATCATGATGGTGGTGGCGACGGACGCGCCGCTCGAGCATCGCAATCTGGACCGGCTGGCGGCACGGGCGATGATGGGCCTGGCGCGCACCGGATCCAGCGGAAGCAATGGCAGCGGCGATTATGTAATCGCCTTTTCGACCGCTCCCGGAGTTCGCATTTATTCCGCGAGCCAGCAACATCAGCCCGAGAAAATATCTCTGGTCAGCAACGACGATATGTCACCCTTGTTTGGAGCGGTTATCGAAGCGACCGAAGAGGCGATCTACAATTCGCTGTTGCGGGCGCATGACGTTTCCGGGCACGGGCACACGGTGAAGGCGTTGCCGCTGGCGGAGACGATCGAGATATTGAAGAGGCACGGCGCGATTGCAAACAAGTAGCTGATCGAGGAGGCCGCGATCCACCCGCTGAAGCCCGACGAGTCGTGGCCCGCGACCGGTGATACGAACCGTGCGGCGCAGGCGCCAACAAAAACCGCCGGAGTAATCTCCGGCGGTTGCGATTCGGGGTTGAAGAATTGCAAATTACTTGGCGGGCTGATCGAGCACGATGCCGCCCTGCTGGGACTGCTTTTCGGCCTTTGCCTTCTTGGTGTCCATCGTCTTCTGCACCCAGTTGTCGGCTTCTTTTAAGTCCGCTTGCCGGGCCGCGGGATCGCCGCAAGAGATGTCCGCCTTCTCGCGGTACATCAGGTTCATGTATGCCATGGCATCGTCATAGTCCTTGCGGGCATCCATCGCCTTCTGCAACTCCGAGATGCCTTCATCCACCAGCGGCTGGTTCTTGGCCTGGAGGGCCTCGCACGCCTTCTTGTCTTTGATAGGCTCGTTGGCATCGGTGAGGTGGAGTTGGGCGCGGAGATCCATGCGCGGTTTGTAGGTAAGCGTCCAATCGATGACACCGATGGAATAGTGGGCTTCCGCATCGTCGGGCTGCTCGGCGATGATCTTCTGCTGGTACTCCTTGGCCTGATTGAGCTTGGCGGCGCCGGCGTCAAAGTTTTTTTCGTTCACCAGCGCGGAGGCCTCGTTGAAGAGGATGGAGGCAATGCCCTTGAGCGCATTCACTTTGGTCTGCTTGTCCGGCGGCGGATTCGTAGCGTTGATGACCTGCTTGAAATTGTCGATTGCCTGGTCGGCGTTGGTGTTGTTTTCAGGCGAATCCACACCGGGCACATAGCTATTAGCGTATGCAGTGGCCAGATAGAGCCGGGCCAGCGGGAGCGATGGGTCAAGGGTGACAGCGGTCTTGAAGTTCTCGATGGCCTGCTCATAGTGCATGCTCTTATATGCCTGCACGCCTTTATTCAACTGATCGCGCGCTTTGAGCTTGCTGCATGCGGTGAAGGTGAGGGCCAAAGGCAATAAAATGGCTGCGATTGCCGCGGCGCGAAGGGTCTTGGTCATCTTTAAATCCATCTCCTCGAAATCCATCTGCTCGAAATCCAACTGCTGATGTTTCTGCTATTTGCCGTTCTCGACGTTGGCGGTAATCAGGCCAACCTTATCCACGTTGGAGGCGTGGGCGATGTCAATCACCTGGGCGACCGAATTGAAATCAATATCCGGATCGCCTTTCACGAACATGACGCGCTCCGCCCGGGTCTTGAAGATGTCCGTGAGGCGGGCCTGCAGGTTCTGCCAGGTCACGTCATCCTGGTTGATCTTGAGCAGCGGTTTGTCCGGGTCTCCCGACTTCAAGAGTTGCACGACGATGGTGCGCGAGTCCGGGGGAGGCTGGCTCTTGTCCTTAGGCGGCTGAGGGACCAGTGCATCGAGGCCTTTTGGCGTCAAGGGCGTGATTACCATGAAGATGATCAGCAGCACCAGTAATATGTCCACCATCGGCGTAACGTTAATGTCCGAAGAGACGCTGCCCTTCGATCCCACATTCATTCCCATAAAATCCTCTTTACCGATTGCTGATTGCTTACTGCACCCGTGTCGGTGTCTGCGGCCCCAGTGCCTGGCGCTGCTCGGTGATCAGGCCAAGCTGGTCAACCCCGGCGGTGCGGATGTTATCAATCGCATCCACCACGACGCCATACTTGGCGCGAGCGTCAGCCCGGATATAGACCGTTTTATCGGTCCGCTTATCGACTTTGTCGCGGATCTTCGGTCCCAGGTCCGCGGGCGCGACCTGGTCGCTGCCCAGATATACTTTGCTGTCGCGGGTCACGCCGACGACAATAGCGTCTTCCTTTTCCTCATCCTGCATCTCACGCGGGCTGTTGGTCTGGGCCAAGTCCACCGATATGCCTTTTTGCAACATCGGAGTGATGACCATAAAGATGATCAGCAGCACCAACATCACATCCACCATCGGGGTTACGTTGATGTCGGAGTTGACCTTTTTGCCCTCATCGCGCTTGGCGAGTGACATTTCAATATCCTCAATCTTAAAGTTCTGCTGTCCGCCGTTAGTCACGGGCCGCGGGCCGCGGGTTTAAGCGCGTGGCCCGCGACCCCCGACCGTTCCTCAGGGGAAGGTTCGCGCGGAGCTTAGCGGCCGCGCTGTTTCAGGAAGTAGTCGATCAGCTCGGAGGACGAGTTATCCATCTCGACATCGAAGGCTTCGACTTTGTTGGTGAAATAGTTGAACATCATGACCGCCGGGATCGCGACAAAGAGACCCAGGGCGGTGGTGACCAGGGCCTCGGAGATACCGCCGGCGACCGCGGAAAGGCCGGTTGCCTTCTGCGCCGAGATCTCCTTGAAGGCTTCCAAGATTCCAAGGACGGTCCCGAACAATCCGATGAACACCGCGGTAGTGCCAATGGTCGCCAGACCACCCAGGCCACGCTTCAACTCGGCGTGGGTGATGGCTTCGGAGCGCTCCAGAGCGCGCTTAGACGCCTCGATCTGCTCGCCAGAGATGGCGTTGGATGCGCCATGGGCGCGAAACTCCATCAGACCGGCGGTGACCACCTTTGCGAGATGCGATTTCTTGTTCCGTTCGGCAATGCGAATGGCTTCGTCGATCTTGCCCTCTTTGAGAGCGCCCGCCACTGCCGGGGCGAATGCGCGCGATTGTTTGCGGGCGGCGCTGAAGGCAATGTAGCGGTCGATCATGACGCCGATAGACCAGGCCGACATGACAAAGAGAATGAATACCACGATACGGGCTGGCCATCCCATCTGATGCCACAGAGAGATGGGGTCCCAACCCACCGCGGCCTGGCCCTCTTGAAAGAGGTAGAGACCGATGATGGACAGTTTTGCCGGTGCGGCTGATGCCAAGGTTGCGAAAAGCACTTAAGTTATCCTCCTGAGGAACTTGCTCGTTTTTACTTGCGTATCTGTTGCTGTAATTTTTCCGGTCTCGAAGGGCCGAAAAACCCTGAAGCTAAAATTGTGCGCTCCAGTGATGGTCTGCTGAAGGATGCGTGGTGGGCAGAGCGTCGCTTATGCCTGCCTATAACTTTATCTTGATTTTTATCCCGCGCCATTCATCGAGAAGTTGACCTGAATCGTGGTTTCGACCTCAGTCGGCTCTCCGCTCAACAAAAATGGTTTGTAACGCCATTGCCGCACCGCATCCATGGCGGCATTGACCAGCATGGGCGGTCCGCTTACCAGATGCAGGTTTGTGATGGTTCCAGTTTTGCTGATGGTTGCCGCGAGCACCACCGTACCTTGGATGCGCGCCGTCTTCGCGATGGGCGGATAAACCGGAGTGATCTTGGTAATCAGGTTGCCTTGCGCCACGCCGCCGGAGATCCTCTGCTTCTCTGCCGGTTTCGCTGCTACTACCTTGGGCGCAGTTCCGGAGCCGACGATGCCGCCAATAATACCGCCCATCGCACCGCCCGGTACGCCACCGGCGACGCCACCGGCAACACCTCCAGCCGAGGGCGGGGGCGCTTCTTCTTCCTTCACCATCTTGATCTTATCCGGGATTTTGGTGGGAGTGCGCAACGCACCCTGATCGAGCTCGCTCACCATCTTCACTGCCTTGGTGACAGGAGCAGGAGGCGGAGGAGGCGGAGGTGGGGGAGGTGGCGCCACCAGGAAGGTCGAAAGCGCCTGCTTGGGCAACGCTTCCGTATAAATCAATGGGATCAATACCAATATGCCCAGGATCGCGATCTGGATCAAGAATGAGAGGCTGGTGGTCCACCTCGTACCGGTCTTGATCCGTCCGCTTGATTCCACCAAACTATCTTCAAACATGGCAACTCTCCGTGATGACGACACAAACTGGGTCTAAATGAATTAGACACCGCGGTTGCTCCTTTTGCTCCCACTTACAGCAGCGAACCACAGAAAAAAATAGGAATTCCTTATCGATTGCTGTCCCTGCACCAATGCTGGTGCTTATGCTCTGGCCTTCTTGCCCGTCGGCAGCGTTACCGGCTTGCCCTTCTTCATGCGGTGTTCCTGATACGCCACCAACATCGGCGCCGCTACCGCGATCGAAGAATAAGTGCCGATAATAATCCCGATTACCAGGGCAAAGGAAAACCCATGCAACACCTCGCCGCCGAAGAAGAACAGCGCCAGAACTGTCAGGAGGGTGAGGCCCGAGGTCAACACCGTCCGGCTCAGCGTCTGGTTGATGCTGGTATTGACGATCTCCGCCAGCGACTCGCGCCTTCGCAGCTTGAGGTTCTCGCGGATACGGTCAAACACCACAATCGTATCGTTCATCGAGTATCCGATGAGCGTAAGAATGGCAGCGATAACCGTAAGGCTTATCTCGGTGTTCGTCAAGGAGAAAGCTCCCACGGTGATCAACGTATCGTGGAAGACGGCGACCACCGCGGCAACGCCGTAAATCAGCTCAAAGCGGAACCACAGATAGACCAGCATTCCGATGAGTGAATAGAGGGTGGCAAGGAATGCCTGCTTTTGCAGTTGTTTGCCCACCACCGCGCCGACCACCGCGGCATCCGTTACCTCGAAGTTCTTGAACCCCGCCTTATTGAGCGCGTTGACGATCTGGGTCTTTCCGCTTTCCAATTGCGATTCGGAGGTCTCGCGCAGGTCCAATCCGATCAGCACCTCGTTTTCCGAGGCGCGGCCGATGGCTTGAATGCGGGGGTCCTTAATTCCGGCCGCATCCATGGCCGAGCGAATATGATCGGCGCTGACCGGCTGCGCGAACTTGATGGTGACATCGGTGCCGCCGCGAAAATCCACGCTCAGCGGGATATGGTGCCAGAACGCCATCGAAAGAATTCCAGCAATCGAGAAGACCAGCGAAAAGGAGAGAAAATACCATTTCTTTCCCAACCAATCGATATTTACGTCGTGAAACAGTTCCAAGTTATAACTCCAAATCTTGAATTAGTCGCCATCTCAGTCGCCGGTCACCAGCAAAGCTGACTACTGGAAGCTGGTAGCTGGCAGCTTCTATCCGATACTTAACGTCCGCGGCCGCCGCTTCAGCTCCGCATCGAAGATCACGCGCGAGACGAACACCGCGGTGAACAAATTGGCGAACAGACCAAAGGTCAGGGTCACCGCGAAGCCCTTTACCGGCCCGGTGCCAAAGAGAAACAAAATGAATGCCGACACGATGGTGGTCACGTGAGTGTCCACGATGGTGACCCAGGCGTGAGCAAAACCTTGATCGACAGCGGCTCCGGGCGCTTTGCCCGCGTGCAGCTCCTCGCGGATGCGCTCGAAGATCAGCACATTCGAATCCACGCCCATACCAATGGTGAGAATCACGCCCGCAATTCCCGGCAAGGTGAGGGTCGCCCCGGAGAAGCCGAGGAAGCCGAGCAGCACCACCAGGTTGAGGATCAGCGCCAGATCGGCATTGATGCCGGCCGCGTGATAGTAGATGAGCATGAAGATGAGCACCGCGATCATGCCGACCGCGGCGGCGGTGACGCCGGCGCGGATTGAATCACGCCCCAGCGACGGCCCGACGGTGCGCTCTTCGCGGTATTGAATGCTCGCCGGCAGCGCTCCCGAACGCAACATCATGCCCAGGTCTTTGGCGGATTGTTCGTTGAATCCACCCGAAATCTGCCCGGTATCGCGAATCGCGCCGTTGATGTTCGCCACCTCGCGGACCTTGTTATCCAGCACCACCGCCAAGCGATCGCCGATATGCGCGCTCGTGAAGGCATAAAAACGTTTGCCGCCTTCGTTGGTGAGGAAGAAGTTCACGTCGGGACGGTTGTTCTCATCGCGTCCCGGCTGCGCATCGCGGATATCGCTGCCGGAGACCGTGGCCACGCGCGGCAGCAGATAGAACTCATTGCTGTCGCCGCCCGCTCCCGCATTCATGGGCAGCAGAACATCGCCGGGAGGAATTGCCCCGCCGTTGGCCTGCTCCGCATCGGCCAGGCTCGCGTATGGTCCGCCGATTACCTGATGGATGGCGAGCATCGCCGTAGATTGGATGATCTCCTTGACTCGCGCCGGATCGCTCACCCCTGGCAACTGCACCAGAATCTGGTTATCGCCCAGTCCGTGCTCCTGAATCACCGGTTCGCTGACACCGAGCGTGTCCACCCGCCCGCGAATGGTCTCAATCGCCTGCTGGACGGCGGCGTGTTCCAAATCGCGCTCCGACGACGGCTTCATGGTCACGTTGTAGCCCGTGTCGGTCGAGGAGTAGTCGTAGTCCTTCGCCCCCAGAGTGTCGTCGAGCATGGCGCGCACCGCACTGATCTTATCCACCGGAATACCGCTGATCACGATCTTGTCGGGCGCGTTCACCGGGTCCGGCTTGGTCACGGTGGCCTTGGCCGCTCCCGCCTTGGCCAGACCATCCTGAATGCGCTGCACTGTCTGGTCGGTGGTGGCATTCACCGCGTCCTTCACCATCACCTGCAAAATCAGGTGAGTGCCGCCGCGCAGATCGAGTCCGAGGTGGATATTCTGCTGGATGCCCGCCGCCACGCCCTGATCGCGCATGACCTGGATCACCTTCATCGGATCGAAGGGATCGTTGCCGAAGAAGATGCCATACATGAATACGAGCAGGACGCCGATGATGAGGAGAGTTTTACCGCTGAGATTTTTCTGCATGTTCGCGATGTGCCTTAGTAAAAATGAATTGCCGGGCTTACAAAATTGACTCTAGCGCTTTAGGAATTGCTTTCGTCCAGCATGGAAACCACCGCTCCGCGCGCGATTTCAATGCGTAGATTATCGGGGGCGACGCGCAGTTGAATGGCATCGTCCTTTACTGAAACCACGGTACCGCGAATGCCTCCGCTGGTCATCACCCGGTCGCCGTTCTTGAGGCTGCTGATCATTGCCTGCAGCTTCTTCTGCCGCTTCTGCTGCGGCATCATAATCAGCATGTAAAAGATCACGAAGATCAAGATCATGGGCAGGAATGCGACGATTCCGCCAGTGGGCAGGGCTAGAAAAATTGCAGGAGTTAAAATGGGCATCGTTCTTGTCTGTTTCGTCTTACAGCATCATTTGCCTGGTTTCCCGGGCAAAGTGCATCCGCACTCGAAGTTTTCTTCTGAATTGCAGCTTCTCAGATTTGAGACAAGCTGCCCGTGACTGGGGAGTTGCGGTAAGTAGAAGAGATTAGCTTCGAGAGGTCGCTGTTCTTAATAGCATTACGCACACTCGCCATAGTGTCAAGGTAGTACGCCAAATTATGGATGGAATTCAACGTCCCGCCCAGGCTCTCCGCCGTCATGGAGAGGTGCCGGAGGTATGCCCGAGTATATCGTGCGCAAACCATGCAGCCGCAGGCGGGATCGACCGGCCCCTGGTCCTCGGCATAGCGCGCGTTCTTGATATTCACCCGCCCCCCTGAGGTGAAGAGCAGTCCGTGGCGGGCCGCCCGCGTGGGCAGGACGCAATCCATCATGTCCACGCCCATCCCTGCGTAGGCGACGATTTCATCTGGATATCCGACACCCATGACATACCGCGGCTTGTCCTTAGGCAGGTATTCGAGCGTCGCCTCGATCATCTCCCGGGTGGCTTGGCGCGGCTCGCCCACACTCAATCCGCCGATGGCATATCCCGGAAAGTCAAGCTCCACCGTGCGCAGCGCGGACTCGCGCCGCAGGTCCGCGTGCATCCCGCCCTGCACGATGCCAAATAGGGACTGCGTCTGTGAAGCGTAGCGAAGGCTGGGAGACTCGTGACTGCGCGCCTCCTTCCACGGCACCTGCCACTTGTTAGCTTCGAAATATTGCTTTGACCGCTGCGCCCATCTGAGCGTCATATCCATGGAATCCCGCACCCGCTCTTTTTGCGCCGGATACTCCACGCACTCGTCAAAGCACATAATAATGTCCGCGCCCAGGGCAATCTGTATCTCCATCGAGATCTCGGGGGTAAACAGGTGCGAGGAGCCGTCAATATGCGAACGGAAGGTGGCGCCCTCTTCCGTGACTTTGCGCAGATGGCTGAGGCTGAATACCTGAAATCCGCCGGAATCGGTGAGCAGCGACCGCTCCCAGCTCATAAAGCGATGCAGGCCGCCGAGTCGTCGTATGCGCTCGTGCCCCGGCCTCAGATAGAGATGATAGGTATTCGACAGAATGATCTTTGCAGACAGGTCTTCGAGAATGGATTGCGCGACGCCTTTGACCGTCGCCAGCGTTCCCA